>NZ_LXJP01000068.1:0-32650 GCF_001728855.1 Pseudomonas sp. AP19
GGATGAAGCAAAAGCGGGGCAAAAGCACAGCAACAGCACTTTTACCGGATGAAATGAGTTCCAAATGTGGGAGCGGGCTTGCTCGCGAAAGCGGTGGGTCAGTCGGCTTATTTGTAACTGACCCACCGCTTTCGCGAGCAAGCCCGCTCCCACAATTTGACCGAGTTCAACTGCCAGGCCGTGGCGCTGTGCTTTTCTGTGGGAGCGGGCAAGCCCGGCTTCCAGACAAGCTCGCGCCCATAGAGGTTCTTTGGTGTGAGGCAGCCCGAGCGTTACTTGGGATACAAAGGCGGCAAGCTGGTGGTATCCGTCGCCGGGTCTTGTTCGCGCAACACCACGTTTACCGGATGAAATGAGTTCCAAATGTGGGAGCGGGCTTGCTCGCGAATGCGGTGGTTCAGTTACAAATGTGCTGACTGACCCACCGCATTCGCGAGCAAGCCCGCTCCCACAATTTGATCGAGTTTAACTGCCAGGCCGCTGCGCTGTGCTTTTCTGTGGGAGCGGGCAAGCCCGGCTTCCAGACAAGCTCGCGCCCATAGAGGTTCTTTGGTGTGAGGCAGCCCGAGCGTTACTTGGGATACAACGGCGGCAAGCTGGTGGTATCCGTCGCCGGGTCTTGTTCGCGTTCAGCGGTGGGAATGGCTTTTATCGCGCGCCATAGGTCTTCGCCCAGCCAATATTGGCCGCTTTCGCTGTACAGCGCGCCGTTCAGTCCGTCCAGCGCATCTGACAACGGCACAAACCGCGCGGCCATATCCGCCAGGGTTTCCGGCTGTTGCCGCGCCCAGGCGTCGAGGGCCTGGCGTGTGGCTTGCGGGTCGTTGGCCTGGGTGGCGCGCTTGAGGTCGTCGAGCAGTGTGCGTGGGCTTGGGCCGGTTTGCGCGGCACGTTGCACCGCCGGTTGCCGACGTGCACGCCACCACAGGCCGAAACCCAGCAGTGTGGTGCACACAAAGATCAGGGTGCTCAGTTGCCACAGCCACAGGCGGTCGTCGTCCGGCGCAGTGATCACCGTCGGCGTGGCGGGGGTGTCCACCACCAGGCTCGGGTTGGTCGCCACTTGAAGGGTGCGCGCGGGCAGGCTGGTGCGTTCGAGGTGGTCCTCGTGGGTGTTCCACCACACCACTTCCACGGCCGGCAGTTCCATGGCGCCGGCGCGGGTCGGCACCAGGGCTTCGCGGTCTTCGCGGCTGCCTGTCAGGCCGTGGTCGTTGCTCTGGTTGGCGAGCACCGGTTGGTCGGGGTAGCGGCGCAGGCCGTTGATGTCGGTGCTGGGCAGCGCCGGCAGTTGCGCGCTGGAAAGGCCCTCGGCCTTGACCGTGAGGCTGCGGGTCAGGGAGTCGCCGACTTGCACGTGATCAGGCTCGGGGTTCCAGGCTTCGCTCAGGCTCAGGCTGCGCGCAGGCAACCACGGCGCATCGGCGGGGTAGAACTCCGGCTTGGGTTTGACCGTCAATGGCAACTCGGCCGAACTGACATGAATCAACTTGCCCGGCTTGGTGCCTTGCAGCGTGTTCTCTTGAGGCGGGCGCGACTCCACCAGGGTCGCACTGAAAGTCTGTGCCGGAATCATCAACGCGCCGCTGTGCTGCGGGTAGATCGCGTAGCGGGTTTCGATCACGCCATGGCGAATGCTGTTGATGACTTTCTCGTAGGTGCGCGACTCGCCCAACTGCTCGATGCGTGCATCGGGAATCTGCAGCGGGGTCAGGCTGCTATCGTCATACAGCGACACCGAATGATAAACGCGCACCGTCAACAGGGCCTGGGCCTGCACGTACACAGTGCTTTGGTCGAGGTTGGTTTCGATGAACACCGGGGCCAGTTCGGCGCTGGTGTTCTGGCTGGCGGTTTCGACCACTTGCAGGCTGATCGGCTGGGTCTTGAGCTCACCGACTTGTAGAGGCGGAATCACCACGGTGCCGTTTTCCTTGGGCAGCAGGGTGATGATCCAGCGCGTGGTGGCGTGGTTATCGCCGCCCAGGGTGGTGAGTTGGTTGATCTGGCGGGTGCCGCTGACTTCGAACTGTGCGTCGAGGGGCGACAGGTCGGGTTTGCCGAATTGGGTGACGTCGCTGGACTCCACCGTCAGTTCCACCGTTTCCCCGGAATTGACACGGCTGCGGTCGACGCTGGCGACGAGGTTCGCCGCCTGGGCGTGGCCTGCCGACAGCGCGAGCAGGAGCAGAAGGGTGGTGCGGCGGCTCATCGAGTCTTGTCCTGATGTTGTTGCTGTTCGTACCAGAATTTGCGGCGCAGCAGTTCGCCGGGGTTGTCCGGGATCTCCTGCAGCCATTGCTCCAGAGCCTGACGGTGCTCGCCGTCGATGCTGGCATCGGCAGGGCGCAAGGGCGGGGTGGTGGTTTGCTCATCCCCTAACTCGCTGCCCGGTACGTCGTTGCCGCCGGCCTTGGGTGCAGTGCCCGGCGGGGTCTCGCCGGTGCCGGTTTCACCCTGGTGTTGGGGCGATTGCTCGCCACCTGTGGCACTTTGCCCGGCGTTGCCCGGTTGCGCAGTTTGGCCGGGTTGGGTGGTTTCGTCATCTTCGTTTTTTGCCGGCTTGGTCGGTTCGGGCTGTGCCTGTTGCTGCATCAGGCTTTCCACCAAGGCTTTGTTTTTCAGCGCCGGTTGCAGGTCAGGCTGGGCTTCCAGCGCCTGTTCGTAGGCGTCGATGGCCGCTTCCAGTTCGCCGGATTTGGCCAGGGCATTACCCCGATTGTAGTGGGCGTAGGCGTCATTGCCTTGGGCAAAACGCTTGATGGCCTCGGCATAGTTACCGGCCTCGTACAGCGCGACGCCTTGCCATTGCGGGTCCTCGAAGCGCTCGGCCGCTTCGGCGGGGCGCTTGTGCTTGAGCAGGTACTGGCCCTGCTGGTCGGGGCGCAGCCACAGGTCCTGAAGTTCAAAGGCGTAACTCGGTTGCGGCGCCCCCAGTAACAGCAAAGGCAAGCAAAACAGCCAGCCACGGCGCCCGGCGCAGGCGGCGAGCAGTAACAGCGGCAGGAGCAGCCAGTAACCCTGGTCGGCCCAGGCGTCGAGGTGCAGCAGTTGGCCATCGTTGCGCAGGGTTTGCGGGCCGTCGAGCAGGTTGAGTTGACGCAGGTCTTTGTCGTCCAGGCGTGCGGCGCGGTAACGGCCGCCCATTTCAGTGGCGAAGGCCTTGAGGGTCGGGCTGTCGAGGCGCGGCACCAGAATCGCGCCTTGGTCATCCTTGAGGAACTCGCCGCTTTCCTGGGTCACCGGTGTGCCTTCGCGGCTGCCGATGCCGAGGATCGACAGCGTCGGCGCCTGTGCACTTTGCAACTGCAGCCGAATGCCTTGGCGTTCCTGTTTCGACAGCGATGAGCCCACCAGCAGCAGGCGGCCCTGACCGAGGCCGCCCTGCTTGAGCAAACCCAGCGCCTTTGCCACTGCCAGGTCGGCGCGATGGCCGGGCTCGGGCATGATTGAAGGGCGCAAGGCTTCGAGCAGGTTACGGCTGGTGGCCAGGTCATCCGACAGCGGCACCAGGGTGTGGGCGCTGCCGGCATACACGACGATTGCGGTCGGCGCATTGTCGCGGGCTTGCAGCAAGTCATACAGCTTGCGCCGCGCTTGCTCCAGGCGATTGGGCGGGCTGTCGGTGGCGAGCATTTCCGGGGTCAATTCCAGCAGCACCACGACCGGGTCGGAGGGTTTCTGGCTGGACTGTTCAACCCGTTGCCAGCTGGGCCCCAGCAACGCCAGCACAGCCAATAGCCAGCCGACACCCAGCAGCACCCACGGCGATTTGCTTTCGCGACCGCTGCCACCACTGAGCAGCACCGCATGAAAGGCCGGTGGCAGGATCATCTGCCAACGCCCGGCGCGTTTTTGCCGGTGCCACAGTTGCCACAGCAGCCAGCCGAGCAGCGGCAGCAGCAATAGCCACCAGGGGCGGAACCAATGCGGCCAGAGGTCGATCATCGACGCCTCCGCAAACGCAGGCGTTTAAGGCGTTGGCGCCATTCGGGGTGCTGTTGCAGGAAAATGCCCTTGGTCGAGAGTTTATTGAAAAAGCGTTGCAGCGCGTTGTTGGGCCAGCGTTCCTGGACCACCAGCAACAGGCTCAGGATCAAGGCCAGGGCCAAGGGTGCACTGTAAAGCGCCTGGGACGGGCGGGCTTGTGTCGGTTGTTGGGCGACGGGCTCTAGCTGGTCGAGGGTGTCCTTGATTTTTTGCAGTTCGTCGCCGTCACGGGCGCGGAAGTAGCGGCCACCGGTCGCCTCGGCAATCGCTTTCAGCGCGGGTTCGTCGAGGTCCAGGCTCGGGTTGACGCCCAGAATGCCCAGGGAGCCGGTTTGCTCGGGGTCGGCGCCAATGCCGATGGGGTAGATTTTCACGCCTTCTTCAGCCGCCAGGCGCGCGGCGGTCAACGGGTCGATTTGCCCGGCGTTGTTGGCGCCATCGGTGACCAGGATCAGCACGCGGCTTTGCGCCGGGCGCTGGCGCAGGCGTTTCAAGGCCAGGCCAATCGCATCACCAATGGCGGTGTTTTTGCCGGCGATGCCGATGCGCGCTTCGTCCAGCCAGGCACGCACGGTGCGCCGGTCGAAGGTCAGCGGCGCTTGCAGGTAGGCCTGGCTGCCAAACAGGATCAGGCCGACGCGGTCACCTTCACGGCTTTCCAGGAAGTCGCCGAGCAGGTGTTGGACCAGGCTCAAGCGGCTGACCTCATCGTCTTGCCAGTGCATATCCGGGAAGTCCATGGAGCCGGACACGTCGACCGCCACCAGCAAGTCGCGGCCGCTGGCGGCAATCGGCAGGGGTTCGCCGAGCCATTCCGGGCGGGCGGCGGCGCTCAGCAGCAGCAGCCACAGCACCACGAAGGGCGCTTGCTGGCGCCAGCCCGGCAGGTTGACGCGCGCGCGACGGCGGGCCAGGCCTTCGAGGTCGGCCAGGTAGCTGACTTTCAAGGCGGGCTCGCCGCTGTCGGCCACGGGCAGGATCAGCCGCATCAGCCAGGGCAATGGCAACAGGGCAAAGATCCACGGCCAGGCGAACTCAAACATGTTTGCGAATCCAGGTGTCGACGGCTTGGGTCAGGCCGGCGATGGCCTTGTCGTCGAGTTTGCATTCGGGTTTGTAGGCGCCTTCCACCAGCACCATCCAGCGGGTCAGGCCGGCAGCAGGGCAGCGGTTGTCGAGGAACGCCAGCCATTTACGGCCGTTGAGGGTGTGGCTCTGGCTGTAAGGGTAGTCGTTGCGGCACAGGCGCTTGAGCAAACCGTTGAGCTGCTGCAGCCAGGCGCCGGCGGGGGCGCCGTCGTAGGGTTTGGGCATGAGCGCCAGTTCTGCCAGGGCGGTGATGCGCAGCGGGTCCAGCGGTTGTTCGGCACGCGCCACCGGGCGGCGCGCAGGCAGGAAACGGCGCAGCCACCACAGCCCCCAGGCGCAGAGCGGAATCACCAGCAGCAACAGCCACCAGCCCGGCGCAGGAGGCCAGAAACCAATGGCCGGAGGGGCGATCAGGGGTTGCAGTCGGTCGAGGCTGCTCATTGCTTTTTAACCGGGTGTTGCGGGTTGAGGTATTCGCGCAGCTGCTCGACCATTTCGCTCTGGGTGCTCAAGGGCATCAATAGAATCCGCAGCTTCTGTGCGAGCAGCTCCCAGCGGGCGATGCGCGCTTCGGCCTGGGCCTTGTAAGCCTGGCGTAAGTCAAAGTTAAGCGTGTCCAGCTCCAACTGCGCGCCGCGCTCGGCAAAGCGCAACAACCCCGCAGCGGGCAGGGCGTGGTCCAGCGGGTCGGAGATCGGCAGCAGCAACAGGTCGCAATGCCGTGACAGCAGGCTCAGCTGCTGTTCGGCACCTTCGGTGAGCGCGCGTTCATCGCAGATCACAATCACCAGGCTGCCCGGGCGCAACACTTCGCGACCACGCCGCAAGGCCATGCCGAGGGCGTCGGCTTCGGGGCGGCTTTCGGTGTTGAGGCTCTGATTGACCCGCACCAGGCGGTTAAGCAGTTGCAACAGGCTTTGTTTGCTGCGTCGGGGCTTGATTTCGTAGTGTTCGCTGTCGCCGAATACCAGCCCACCAACGCGGTCGTTATGCCCCAGAGCTGCCCAGCCGATCAGGCTGGCGGCTTGCGCGGCCAGTACCGACTTGAACATCTGGCCAGAGCCGAAAAACAGCCGGCAGCTTTGCTCGACCATGATGAAAATCGGCCGCTCGCGTTCTTCGTGGAACAGTTTGGTGTGCGGTTCCTGGGTACGCGCCGTCACACGCCAGTCGATGGTGCGCACATCGTCCCCGGCCTGGTACACGCGCACCTGGTCAAAATCCACGCCACGCCCACGTAACTTGGAGTGGTGCAGGCCGATCAACGGGCTGCGCTGGCTCGGCGTGGAAAACAACTGCACTTCGCGCACACGGTGGCGCATCTCAATCAATTCGCTGAGTGTGACGCGGATTCCATCGCTGGCGTTCATGGGTTTCAAGCGACGGCAACGACGTCGAGAATGCGTTGCACCACGCGGTCCTGGTCAATGCCGGCCGCTTCGGCTTCGAACGACAAGATGATGCGGTGGCGCAGCACGTCGAACAGCACGGCCTGGATATCTTCCGGGCTGACGAAATCGCGGCCGGCCAGCCAGGCGTGGGCGCGGGCGCAGCGGTCCAGGGCGATAGAACCGCGCGGGCTGGCGCCGTAGGCGATCCACTCGGCCATTTCCGGGTCGAACTTGGCCGGCGTGCGCGTGGCCATCACCAGTTGCACCAGGTATTCCTCCACCGCATCGGCCATGTACAGGCCGAGGATTTCCTTGCGCGCGGCGAAAATCGCCTGCTGACTGACGCGGCGTTCGGGCTTGGTTTCACCGTTGAGCGCTTCGCCTCGGGCTTGTTGCAGGATGCGGCGCTCTACCGCTGCATCCGGGAAGCCGATCTTGACGTGCATCAGGAAGCGGTCGAGCTGGGCTTCGGGCAAGGGGTAGGTGCCTTCCTGCTCGATAGGGTTTTGCGTGGCCATCACCAGAAACAGCGGTGATAAGTCGTAGGTGCTGCGCCCGACGCTGACCTGACGCTCGGCCATGGCTTCGAGCAATGCCGACTGGACCTTGGCCGGCGCCCGGTTGATTTCGTCGGCCAGCACCAGGTTGTGGAAAATCGGCCCTTGCTGGAACACAAAGCTGCCGGTTTCCGGGCGATAGATCTCGGTGCCGGTGATGTCGGCAGGCAGCAGGTCGGGGGTGAACTGGATGCGATGGAACTGCGCCTCGATGCCTTCGGCCAACTCTTTGATGGCTTTGGTCTTGGCCAGGCCTGGTGCGCCCTCGACCAGCATATGGCCGTCGGCAAGCAGGGCGATCAGCAGGCGATCGATGAGTTTTTCCTGGCCGAGAATCTGCGTAGAAAGAAAGGTTCGCAGCGCGAGCAGCGCTTCACGATGTTCCATCGATGACGGTTCCTGGAGAGGTGAGCCTGGGCGTCGAGAAAAAACGCCGGGCCTGGGGCGCCTACTTTAATGCATCGAGGGGGGTGGCGACTAACGGCGTGACGGGTATTTTTGGCAAATCTTGTAGGAAATTTGTATGGGAACACGCTCAATGTGGGAGGGCCCCCTCCCACATTTGATCGTGGGTGCAGCTTAGATTCGGGCGAACGTACCCGTGCCCTTGAGGATGTTCTGTAAGGTTTCCTCAACTTCAGCCAAATCCGCCGCGGCGGTGCTGTGGATGATCTGCAACTGATCCTTGCCGCCCAGCGCGTCGGCATCGCCCGCCGCCAGTTCAATCAGCAACGTCGTGTCGCTCAGCGTGACCTTCAGCCCGTCCAGGGTCGACGGCTCGTAATCCCAAGTCAGTTCGACTTCATCTTCGTCCGGGTAACGGGTGAGCATGAACATCTCGCCGTTTTTACCGTGGCAGCACAGCATGGCCATGTTGTCTTCTTCGTCGTCGCACGGGGTGGCCATCAGCGCGTCGGTGTTCAGTTGCAGCATGGGAAATCCTGTTTGGGGGAGGGCGCAGCGGGGCAATTGTGCCATTGCGGCGAATTTTGTGCTGCATTCTGTGTCAGACCCAGGGTATGACCTGACGGACTGTATCAGTCATTTTCGGTACTCGCGGGCCTGAAAATAGCCGGTTTTTCTGCGCAACAATACGGGTTGCTCAAGTCGCAAGCCCAGGCCTGCGTACCGATGACCGAATATGTCGCAGCATCGCAAGCAGCCGTCTTCCTACACTCGTTAAGCTGCGCAACGGATGTGCCCTGTGCCGGGAGTCTGACCTGCCCGTCGTACCGTCGCCCAGCATGCGGCCTATCTTATGGGCGTTGTATGTGACCTCATTGTCTTGTCCAGCTTCACCCACCTGTCACCCTGATTCGTTTATGGTGCTATCAGCCGTATCGACGAACAGCGCTGACGGTCTCCCCGCAAGGGGATAACACGCGACGCTTCCATCAATAACAAGCCCAAGCGGAGTACCACAGATGGCGTTCTTCACCGCAGCCAGCAAGGCCGACTTCCAGCATCAACTGCAAGCGGCACTGGCGCAGCACATCAGTGAACAGGCACTGCCACAAGTGGCGCTGTTCGCTGAACAATTTTTCGGCATCATTTCCCTGGACGAACTGACCCAACGTCGTCTTTCCGACCTGGCTGGTTGCACCTTGTCTGCCTGGCGCCTGCTTGAGCGCTTTGATCACACCCAACCGCAAGTGCGGGTCTACAACCCCGATTACGAACGTCATGGCTGGCAGTCGACCCATACCGCCGTCGAAGTGCTGCACCATGACCTGCCCTTTCTGGTGGACTCGGTCCGTACCGAGCTGAACCGTCGCGGCTACAGCATCCACACCCTGCAGACCACCGTTCTCAGCGTGCGCCGTGGCAACAAGGGCGAGCTGCTGGAAATCCTGCCTAAGGGCACCCAGGGCGAAGGCATCCTGCAAGAATCGCTGATGTACCTGGAAATCGACCGCTGCGCCAATGCCGCCGAACTGAACGTGCTGAGCAAAGAGCTTGAGCAAGTGCTGGGCGAAGTGCGCGTGGCCGTGGCCGATTTCGAGCCGATGAAAGCCAAGGTCCAGGACCTGCTGGCCGGCATTGATGCGAGCCAGTTCAGCATCGACGGCGAAGAAAAAGCCGAGATCAAAAGCTTCCTGGAATGGCTGGTGGGCAACCACTTCACCTTCCTCGGCTATGAAGAGTTCGTGGTACGTGACGGGGCGGAGGGCGGTCATATCGAATATGACGCCAATTCCTTCCTCGGTCTGACCAAGCTGCTGCGTGCCGGCCTCACCGCCGAAGACCTGCGTATCGAAGACTACGCCGTGGCCTACCTGAACGAGCCGGTTGTGCTGTCGTTCGCCAAGGCCGCGCACCCAAGCCGCGTGCATCGCCCGGCTTATCCGGACTATGTGTCGATCCGCGAGATCAGCGCCGACGGCAAAGTCATCAAGGAACACCGCTTCATGGGCCTCTACACCTCTTCGGTGTACGGCGAAAGCGTGCGGGTGATTCCTTATATCCGCCGCAAGGTTGCGGAAATCGAACGACGTTCGGGCTTCCAGGCCAAGGCTCACCTGGGCAAGGAACTGGCGCAAGTCGTTGAAGTGCTGCCGCGCGATGACCTGTTCCAGACCCCGGTCGACGAGCTGTTCAGCACCGTGATGTCGATCGTGCAGATCCAGGAACGCAACAAGATCCGCGTGTTCCTGCGCAAAGACCCCTACGGTCGTTTCTGCTACTGCCTGGCCTACGTGCCACGTGACATTTATTCCACCGAAGTGCGCCAGAAGATCCAGCAAGTGCTGATGGATCGCCTGAAAGCCTCGGACTGCGAGTTCTGGACCTTCTTCTCCGAATCCGTGCTGGCCCGTGTGCAACTGATTCTGCGGGTTGACCCGAAGAACCGCATCGCCATTGACCCGCTGCAACTCGAAAAAGAAGTGGTGCAGGCCTGTCGCAGCTGGCAGGACGACTACTCCAGCCTGGTCGTGGAAAGCTTCGGCGAAGCCCAAGGCACCAACGTGCTGGCGGATTTCCCAAAAGGCTTCCCCGCCGGTTACCGCGAGCGTTTTGCTGCGCATTCGGCAGTGGTCGATATGCAGCACCTGAACAGCCTGACCGAAGCCAACCCGCTGGTGATGAGCTTCTACCAACCGCTGGGTCAGGTCTCCGGCCAACGCGAGCTGCATTGCAAGCTCTACCACGCCGATACGCCGCTGGCGCTGTCGGACGTCTTGCCGATCCTGGAAAACCTCGGCCTGCGCGTGCTGGGTGAGTTCCCATACCGCCTGCGCCATGCCAATGGCCGCGAGTTCTGGATCCATGACTTTGCGTTCATCGCCGCCGAAGGCGTGAACCTGGATATCCAGCAGCTCAACGACACCCTGCAGGACGCGTTCGTGCACATCGTTCACGGCGATGCCGAAAACGATGCGTTCAACCGCCTGGTGCTGACCGCCGGCCTGCCGTGGCGCGACGTGGCTTTGCTGCGTGCTTACGCGCGTTACCTCAAGCAGATCCGCCTGGGCTTCGACCTGGGTTACATCGCCAGCACCCTGAACAACCACACCGACATCGCCCGCGAGTTGACCCGGTTGTTCAAGACCCGCTTCTACCTGGCGCGCAAGCTCACCGCCGATGACCTGGAAGACAAGCAGCAACGTCTGGAACAAGCGATCCTCACCGCCCTGGACGACGTTCAGGTGCTCAACGAAGACCGCATCCTGCGTCGCTACCTGGACCTGATCAAGGCCACGCTGCGTACCAACTTCTACCAGACTGACGCCAACGGCCAGAACAAGTCGTACTTCAGCTTCAAGTTCGACCCGCGCGCCATTCCCGAGCTGCCCAAGCCGGTGCCGAAGTTTGAAATCTTCGTGTACTCGCCGCGTGTCGAAGGCGTGCACCTGCGCTTTGGTAACGTCGCGCGCGGCGGCCTGCGCTGGTCCGACCGTGAAGAGGATTACCGCACCGAAGTGCTCGGCCTGGTAAAAGCCCAGCAAGTGAAGAACTCGGTGATCGTGCCGGTGGGCGCCAAAGGCGGCTTCCTGCCACGACGCCTGCCATTGGGCGGCAGCCGGGACGAGATCGCGGCCGAGGGCATCGCCTGCTACCGCATCTTCATTTCCGGCCTGTTGGACATCACCGACAACCTGAAAGACGGCGCCCTGGTGCCGCCGGTCAACGTGGTGCGGCATGACGACGATGACCCGTACCTGGTTGTGGCTGCGGACAAAGGCACTGCGACCTTTTCCGACATCGCCAACGGTATCGCCATCGACTACGGCTTCTGGCTGGGCGATGCGTTCGCGTCCGGTGGTTCTGCCGGTTACGACCACAAAAAAATGGGCATCACCGCCAAGGGCGCGTGGGTCGGTGTGCAGCGTCACTTCCGTGAGCGCGGCATCAACGTGCAGGAAGACAGCATCACGGTGGTGGGCGTCGGCGATATGGCCGGTGACGTGTTCGGTAACGGCCTGTTGATGTCCGACAAGCTGCAACTGGTCGCGGCCTTCAACCACTTGCACATCTTCATCGACCCGAACCCGAACCCGGCGACCAGCTTCGTCGAGCGTCAGCGCATGTTCGAGCTGCCGCGTTCGGCGTGGACCGACTACGACACCAGCATCATGTCCGAAGGCGGCGGTATCTTCTCGCGCAGCGCGAAGAGCATTGCCATCTCGCCACAGATGAAAGAACGCTTCGACATCCAGGCCGACAAGCTGACCCCGACCGAACTGCTGAATGCCTTGCTCAAGGCGCCAGTGGACCTGTTGTGGAACGGCGGCATCGGTACTTACGTCAAGGCCAGCACCGAAAGCCATGCCGACGTGGGCGACAAGGCCAACGACGCGCTGCGCGTCAACGGCAACGAGCTGCGCTGCAAGGTCGTGGGCGAGGGCGGTAACCTCGGCATGACGCAGCTGGGCCGTGTGGAATTCGGCCTCAATGGCGGCGGTTCCAACACCGACTTCATCGACAACGCCGGTGGCGTGGACTGCTCCGACCACGAAGTGAACATCAAGATCCTGCTCAACGAAGTGGTGCAGGCCGGTGACATGACCGACAAGCAGCGCAACCAGCTGCTGGCGAGCATGACCGACGAAGTCGGCAACCTGGTGTTGGGCAACAACTACAAGCAAACCCAGGCATTGTCGCTGGCCGCCCGTAAAGCCTACGAGCGCGCCGCTGAGTACAAGCGCCTGATGAGCGACCTGGAAGGCCGTGGCAAGCTGGACCGCGCCATCGAGTACCTGCCGACCGAGGAGCAGCTCTCCGAGCGCGCCGCGACCGGCAAGGGCCTGACCCGTCCGGAGCTGTCGGTGTTGATCTCCTACAGCAAGATCGACCTCAAGGAAGCACTGCTCAAGTCGCTGGTGCCGGATGACGACTACCTGACCCGTGACATGGAAACCGCGTTCCCACCGAGCCTGGTCGCCAAGTTCGGTGAGGCCATGCGTCGCCACCGCCTCAAGCGTGAGATCGTCAGCACCCAGATCGCCAACGACCTGGTGAACCACATGGGCATCACTTTCGTTCAACGACTCAAAGAGTCGACCGGCATGAGCCCGGCGAACGTAGCGGGCGCGTATGTGATTGTGCGTGACATCTTCCATCTCCCGCACTGGTTCCGTCAGATCGAAGCCCTGGACCACCAGGTCTCCGCCGACGTGCAATTGGAGCTGATGGACGAGCTGATGCGCCTGGGCCGCCGTGCTACGCGCTGGTTCCTGCGCAGCCGTCGCAACGAGCAGGACGCTGGCCGTGACACCGCGCATTTCGGTCCACACCTGGCCGCGCTGGGCCTCAAGCTCGACGAACTGCTGGAAGGCCCGACCCGCGAAGGCTGGCAGAACCGCTACCAGGCCTACACCGAAGCCGGCGTGCCGGAGTTGTTGGCGCGCATGGTTGCAGGCACGACTCACCTGTACACCTTGCTGCCGATCATCGAAGCCGCCGACGTCACCGGGCATGACGCCGCTGAAGTGGCCAAGGCCTACTTCGCCGTGGGCAGTGCCCTGGACTTGCCGTGGTACCTGCAGCAGATCAGCGATCTGCCGGTGGCCAACAACTGGCAGGCCCAGGCACGCGAAGCGTTCCGCGACGATGTGGACTGGCAGCAACGGGCGATCACCATCGCGGTCCTGCAAATGGCCGATGCGCCACAAGACATGGAAGCCCGCGTGGCCCTGTGGCTTGAGCAGCACCAGGACATGGCCGATCGCTGGCGTGCAATGATGGTGGAAATTCGTGCAGCGGTTGGCACGGACTACGCCATGTACGCGGTGGCTAACCGTGAGTTGTTGGACCTGGCATTGAGCGGCCAGTCGGTGCTCGCGCCGGCTTGATCCCGCGGTAAAACCAAAGCCCCCGTATCGTGAGATACGGGGGCTTTTTGTTGGCGGCCGATTTACCCAACACCTGGATTAATTGTGGGAGCAGGCAAGCCAGCTCCCACAGTGGTTTGCGCGCAAAAACTAGCGCAGCGTCGCGCTGGCGACACCCCGGCAAGCTCGGAGGATTTTGTTCAACCCGGTGTTGTTTTCTGGGAGTACGAACGTTGCGGTCAACGGCGCTGCACCTGCTGTGGCAGGTGCCAGCGACAGGGTCAGTGTTTGGCCCTGTGAAGCATCGCTGAGCCAGTAGGCTAATTCAGCGGGCGGAACAGCGGCGCTGAGCACAAAGAGTGTACCGATCTGGAAAGCCCCGCCGTCAGTCCAAACCCCATTTACCGGGAGTTCGATGCTTGCGCGTGTGCCGGTGGTAACACGCAACGGACCGTTTGCGCTGGCGTCTTTACCCTCAAACGGATCGCTGTCGAAACCGAGTGACTGCGGGGCGATCTGCAGCGCAAGGCTGGCCAGCGGGTTCTGCGGGTAACAGCTGATCTCCAGGCTGGCCTTGACGTGAAAGCCGCCGTAGGCGCTGACCCCGACGGTGCGTGCGGTGAGCTTCGGGCTGTCTGCGTAGGGTTGCTCGAGCAACCACACTGGGCGCGCTGGGGTGATGATCGCCGCGCCAAAACCTGACGCGTCGCCTGCCTGTGCGTCGGCATGAAGAGGTAGCGCGAAAAGGGCAGCGAACAAGGTAGAGGTGAAGGCTCGCATGGCAGTATTCATCCGTGTGTAAGGCGTTAGCTAAGGGATGAATGCATTCTGCCGCTCAGCCATAACCGATTATGTCGGCTTTTTCGCAAACGTATCGCGGTTCAGTAGCTTGGTTTCCAGGTGATCCAGATGCCGCGTCATCAGGCTGACTGCGCTGTGCGCATCCTGTTGCTCGACCGCGTCGACAATGGCTGCGTGCTCCTGCCACGCACAGTAAGTGCAGGCGTGCGCCTCATATTGGGCAATGATCAGCGAGGTCAGCGGCACCAGGCTGTTGAGAAACTGCGCCAGGGGCGCATTGCGCGCCATCGCGGCCAATTGCAGGTGGAACTCCCCGGACAGGCGAATCGCCGGCCCGCGTTGATCGCGATCGATGCACTCGCGTTCGCGAGCGATCAGCTCACGCAAGTGGCGAACCTGCGTCGGTGTGGCGTGCGCACACGCCAGTTGCACCACGGTGACTTCCGTCAGGCGCCGCGCTTCCAGAATCTGTTGGGTTTGCAGGGCGTCCGGCGCGGCCACTTGGGCGCGCTGGTTGGGGCGCAGAATGATGACTTGCTGGTGCGACAGCTTTGCCAGTACCCGGCGAATCACACTGCGGCTGACACCAAACGTTTCGCCGAGGCTTTCTTCGGTAAAACGGCTGGCGGGGGCGATGCGTTGTTCCAGAATGGCGTCGAACAGGCGCGGGTAGATGTCTTCCACCGACGGCTTTTTACCGGCTACCAGGCGCATCGCGGGCAGGGCGGTGAAGACTGATTTGCGGTGCAGCGCGTGAGCGGTCATGGCCTGTCTCCAAAAAAGTCAGCTGCCCAGATGGTCGTCCGGGATGTTCAAGCGAATGCCCATGCGCAGGCCTTCCTGGAGGATGTGCCGACGCATTTCGGCACTCGCCAGGGCGCTGTTCTTGTTGCGGATCGCGCGCACCACGGCCTCGTTTTCCTGCAGACGTTCGGCCAGGTGTTCGGGTGAGTTACGCAACACCTGGGCGCTCTGCTTGAGGGCGTTGCTGGTCTGTTGCACCACGTTCTGGAAGATCGGGTTGGAGGTGAGGGCGAACAGTTCTTCGTGGAAGCCGATGTAGGCGTTCATGCCCGCTTCGGCATCGCCTGCATCCAGGGCTTCGCGCATGTCCATGAGCGTCAGGCGCAGTTGGCCGACTTCCTTGCTGCTGATGGACTGGGCGACCAGGCCGACGATGAAGGGCTCGAGGGTGTAGCGCAGTTGCAGAATGTCTTCGAGGCTGGCGTCCGCCACGGCGTCGCTCGATTGCGGTTCGCTGAGGCTGGTTTCCAGCACTACCACGCCCTTGCCCGGCATCGAACGCACCAGGCCGAGGGTTTCCAGGACGATCACGGCTTCACGCAGGCTCGGGCGGCTGATGCCCATCTGCTCGGCCAGTTCGCGCTGGCCGGGCAGCATTTCGCCACGCCGCCACTGGCCCCGCGCCAGGGCGGCGCGCAGTTTTTCGACGACTGAGTTGACGACGGTTGAGGTGCTGATCACGTCTACGTCTCCTTGATAGTGCAAATACGGTGGCCAAACTGGCGACGATCAAACTGTGGGAGCGGGCTTGCTCGCGACGGCGTTGTGTCAGCTAAATCATAGGCTGACTGACACTCCGTATTCGCGAGCAAGCCCGCTCCCACAGTTGATCGGTCTCGCACATGGAATGGGTCAGAACTCCTGATGCGCCGGCAACACCGGCTTCTTGGTCTGAAAGGCATAGCCTTGCTCGCCGTGCAGCACCTTGTTGGCGCGCTGGATATCGATGTCTTTTTCCCAGCGTGCAATGGCCACGGTGGCGACACAGTTGCCGATCAGGTTGGTCAGCGCGCGGCCGATGCCCATGAACCAGTCCACCGCCAGCACCAGCACCAGGCCCACCACCGGAATCGCCGGAATGGCCGTGAGGGTCGCCGCCAGAATCACCAGCGCCGAGCCTGGAATCCCATGGGCGCCTTTGGAGGTGATCAGTGACACCAGCAAAATGGTCAGCAGGTCGGTCATCGACAACGGCGTGCCGGTGGCATTGGCGATAAACACGATGGCCAGGGTCAGGTAGATCGAGAAACCGTCGAGGTTGAACGAGTAGCCGGTGGGAATCACCAGGCCGACCGTCGAGCTGCCGATGCCCAGGTGTTCAAGCTTGCGCATGATCTGCGGCAGCACGGCGTCGGACGACGCGGTGCCCATCACGATCAGCAGCTCTTCGCGCAGGTACTTGAGCAGCGGCAGCATGCGCAGGCCGGACAGGCGCATCACCAGGCCCAGCACCAGCCCGACAAAGGCAAAGCAGGTCAGGTAGAACAAACCCACCAGGCTGCCCAGGTGTTGCAGCGAATCCAGGCCATAAGTGCTGGTGGTGAAGGCGATGGCACCGAACACGCCGATGGGCGCCAGGCGTACGATCATGCCCATGATGCGGAAGATGACGTGGCTCAGCTCGTTGATCAGCCGCGAGATCCCGGAAGCGGCTTCACCCACCAGGTTCAGCGCGCTGCCGAACAGCACCGAGAACAGCAGCACTTGCAGCACATTGTTGTCGGCGAAGGCGCCGATCACCGAGTTGGGAATCAGCTCCATCAGGAACTGGCTGGTGCCGCGGATATGTTGGCCCTTGTCGGCCAGTTCATTCAGGCCGGCCGAGGACAACTGCTCCAGGTGGATATTGGCGCCGGTGCCGATGCCGGTGCTGAAGGCCATGATCAGGCCGATCACCAGGGCGACGGTGGTCAGTACTTCAAAATAGATCACTGACTTGAGGCCGATGCGCCCGACTTTCTTCAAGTCACCGGCCCCGGAAATACCACTGACCACCACGCAAAACACGATCAGGCCAATCAGCATCTTGATCAGCTTGATAAAGCCGTCACCCAGGGGTTTGAGTTGTGAGGAGAATTCGGGGAGGGCGAGGCCGCAGACGATGCCGAGCATCAGGCCAATCACGACTTGCAGGAAAATCGAACGCGAGCACCATCTGAGCATGGGAGGGATCTCTATTCGGTGCCCTGGTGGTTCCAGGGCTTAATTGTTGTGGTCTTACCGGTAAGTCCAGTGCGCGGCCAGTCTACGCCCGGTTTTTTTGAAATCACAAGTAAATATTCGCGGCTTGACCGGTCCCGGTCTGACCAGTTGGTCGGTGATGGCGATGCTTGAGCGGTTGGCGGGTCGGAAAAATTTTCGCTTATCATCCACCGCTTGTTACGCGAGGTGATGGATGGACAAACCAGGACTGACCACGGATGCCACCGGGCTGACCCACTGCACCTGGCGCACAGCGGCGCCGGAGTACCCGCGTTACCACGATGATGAATGGGGCGTGCCTGTCGCCGACGATACCCAGCTGTACGAGAAGATTTGCCTGGAAGGTTTTCAGGCGGGCATGGCCTGGATCACCATTTTGCGCAAGCGCGCGCAGTTCCGCGCCGCGTTTGACGGCTTTGACTTTCGCCGTGTGGCGCAATACACCGAGGCCGACATCGTGCGGCTGCTGAATGACCCGGGCATTGTGCGCAACCGCGCGAAGATCGTCTCGACCATCAACAATGCGCGCAGAGCGTGTGAACTGGTGGAGGAAACCGGCTCGCTGGCGCGCTGGCTGTGGGCATTTGAACCGGCTTATGAGGAGCGCCCACCGGTGGTGGACATGGCGTACTGGACAGGCAACCCGACATCACCGGCGTCGGTGCGTTTGTCGAAAGCCTTGAAGAAGCGCGGCTGGACCTTTGTCGGCCCGACCACGATGTATGCGCTGATGCAGGCCATGGGCATGGTCAATGACCACTTGGAAGGGTGTGCCTGCCGACCTCGCATCGAAGCGCTACGCCAGCAGTTCACGCGCCCCTGAATCAACCGGCTTCAAGCTCGTGCATGATCGCGCTGTGCCGGTCAATCCAATGGCTGGCACGCCGCTGTCGCGGGCGTGCCAGCGCTCCTGGGGGGTTGGTGTGCCGGGCGGGTCAGGACAGGAAACCACCGTCCACATTCAGTGATACGCCGGTGGTGTAGCTGGAGGCATCGCTGGCCAGGAACAGCACCGCGCCGGCCATTTCGCTCGGGTCCGCCACGCGCTTGAGCGGGATTTGCGCCAGGGCCATTTTCAGGATCGCGTCGTTCTTCACCAGCGCCGAGGCGAACTTGGTGTCGGTCAGGCCGGGCAGCAGGGCGTTGCAACGGATGCCGAATTCGGCGCATTCCTTGGCGAACACCTTGGTCATGTTGATCACCGCGGCCTTGGTCACCGAGTAGATACCCTGGAATACGCCTGGGGAAATACCATTGATCGACGCCACGTTGATGATGCTGCCGCCGCCGTTAGCGCGCATCAGCTTGCCGGCTTCCACAGACATGAAGAAGTAGCCGCGAATGTTGACGTCAACCGTCTTCTGGAACGCGCCGAGGTCGGTGTCGAGCACGTTGCAGAACTGCGGGTTGGTCGCAGCATTGTTGACCAGGATATCCAGGCGCCCGAACTGTTCGCGGATGCCGGCGAACACCTCGGTGATCTGTTCCATTTCGCCGATATGGCAGGCCACGGCCGTGGCCTTGCCGCCTGCGGCGATGATCGCATCGGCCACGTGCTGGCAGCCTTCCAGTTTGCGGCTGGAGACGATGACATGGGCGCCTTGCTGGGCGAGGAGCTTGGCGATGGCTTCACCGATACCGCGGCTGGCGCCGGAAACAAACGCAATCTTGCCGTCGAGGTCGAACAGGTGAGTCTTGGACATAAGGTTTCCTTCAGAGGGCGGATTTGTCGATGACATTCAGGCTCATTTGCTCCAGCAGCTTGTTCATATGAATGAACTGCGCAAAGCGTTTGTCCTGGGTTTGGCCGTGGAAAAAACGGTAATAGATCTGCTGCACGATACCGGCCAGGCGGAACAGGCCGTAGGTGTAGTAGAAATCGAAATTGTCGATCCGGATGCCGGCGCGCTCGGCGTAGTAATCGACGAACTGACGGCGCGTGAGCATGCCGGGGGCGTTGCTCGGCTGGCGGCGCATCAGTTGCACGGGCGCCGGGTCAGCGGCTTCGATCCAATAGGCGAGGGTGTTGCCCAAATCCATCAGCGGGTCGCCCAACGTGGTCAGTTCCCAGTCGAGCACGCCGATGATTTGCATCGGGTTGTCGGGGTCGAGGATCACATTGTCGAAGCGGTAGTCGTTGTGCACGATGCTGGAGGTGGGGTGGTCGGCCGGCATCTTGTCGTTGAGCCATGCACGCACCGCTTCCCAGCTTGGGGCATCGGGGGTCAGGGCTTTTTCGTAGCGGTCGCTCCAGCCGCGAATCTGGCGCTCTACGTAGCCTTCAGGCTTGCCCAGGTCGGCCAGGCCGCAGGCGCTGTAATCGACCTGGTGCAGTTCAACGAACTTGTCGATAAAGCTTTTGCACAGGGCTTCGGTCCTGGCCGCATCCAGGCCCAGCTCAGGCGGCAGGTCGGAGCGCAGAATAATCCCGTTGACCCGTTCCATCACATAGAACTCGGCGCCGATCACCGACTCATCGGTGCAATGCACATAGGCTTTGGGGCAATAGGGAAAGCCGTCTTTCAGCTGGTTGAGAATGCGGTACTCGCGGCCCATGTCATGGGCAGACTTGGCCTTGTGGCCAAACGGCGGGCGCCGCAGCACGAATTCCTGGCCTGGGTATTCGAGCAGGTAAGTCAGGTTCGACGCGCCACCGGGGAACTGGCTGATGTTAACCGCGCCGCTCAAGCCCGGAATGTGGGCCTTGAGGTAGGGATCGATCAGGCTGGCATCAAGTTCTTCGCCTGGGCGAATCTGGGTCGATTGGTCGTTAAGCGCCATGCTTATCCCTTCTGCTTATTCTAAAGGCCTTGGACTATTGGCTAATCTAATGCGCACCGCCGCCCAGCGACAAGGTCGGGGCGGCTTAATAGGTTAGCGTGTTGGATGATGATCAGCGGGCTTGATGTGTTCAAATCACCAGCATCGCCCGGCCACCGGGGTTGCAGGACAGGTTGGCACCTATTTCGACTTTTGCCAGGTCGATGCCCAGGCCGGCGAGCAGGCTGTTGACCAGTGGGTCGAGCAATGGGCTGAGCACGCTTGAAATGACACCGCTGAGCAGGTTCAGCACCTCGGTCAGTATGCCGACCACCAGGCCGAGCACTAAGCCTAGCAACCCGTCGAGCGTCGGTGTGTGGCTGGTTAACCGGATACCGTTGAGGGTGTTGCTCAGGCTGCCGATGACGTTAGTGGAACTGAAGCTGTAATAGCTCGGCGGCTGCTTCACCTCCGCAGGCGCCACGTAGACATGGTCGCGGGTGGTCTTGGCCACGCTGCTGTCGACCCTCAGGCTGAGGCCGCCGACTGCGTAGGGTTGCCTGGGCTCGCACACGCCCCGGCTGCATTTTTTGAGGCCGAGGTCGAGCAGCGCAAAGTCGTCGACTTTGAGGGTTTCGGTGGAGGAGAACAGGTTTTTCGGATCTATCTGGCCCACCATTAATCTCACCGCCGACGTGCTGCCTGTCACGGCCAATGATTTGTCGGCGGGGCCGTTGCAGCGGTAGCCGGTGACGTAACTGCTCCCGCTGGCAGCTTCGAGGGCGATGTCGATTTGCGTGCCCGGCACCGGATCGAGTGAACTGCCCAGCAGCAAGCCCACCACATCGGTGACCAGACCGATCACTTTGTTGAGCACGTCGATGACAGGCAACTTCAAGGAAATCCAGGTGCGGACTTGCGCGGTCCGCACAAAAATCGGCTGGGTGTCGATCAACTGCGGGTTGCCAATCGCAGAAATTTGCGCGGGTTCGATGACACGTGTCTTCACCGTGATATTCAGCAGCCCCAGTACGTCCACCGGCAACTCGACGGCCACCGCGCTGGCTTTGTTGGACAGCTGCACAAAGCCCTGAATCAGGTTGAACAGTTGCAGGTTGACGTCCAGGGCGCTCTTGTCCGTGCCGTTTTGTATATTGATCAGGTCGCCCAGGTGCAGGATCTGCGTGCCTGGGGCAATCAGCTTGATTGCTTCGAGGTTATTGATCACCACCTGGACCGCATTACCGCCCAGCTTGAGCACATCGATGGCGGCCTGGATCAACTGGCCGACGGTCGCGTCGGTCTTGAGCAACTGGTCGTAGTTGCCGGCGCTGACGTTGAGGCGGATGGCCAACGCGTCCAGATAGCTGAGCAAGCTGATGTCGGTGTTGATCAAGCCTTTCCAGCCCACTGCATCGATCTGCAATTTGCCCCCCAGCAAGCCGCCGATCAAGCCGTTGAGTGCCGCCGATTTGGTGCTGTCCACCGTCAACAAGGTACTGCGAACGGTCAGCGTCGCCACAGGCGGCGCGGGTGCGGCGGCGACCGCCGTGGCGCTCAAAAGCGAGGTCTGGCTGAGGGTTCGCGCCGAGAATAATGTGTGGATGGCGTCGCCGATGCTGGTGGCGACGCGATGGGTGGCGATGACCCGGATGGCGTCGGCCTTGGTGGGGTCGGCGCTGAAGGTGCGCATGAAGTCTGCCCCTGTGGCCAGGGTGCCGCAGGCGATTGCCAGCGTGCGATCGGCATCGACCTTGAAGTTGTTGCGTTCCGCGCTTTGCGTGGCAAATTGCGCGGCATTGTTATTCGGCGCCGCGCAGGTGCCGCCGCGGCTCACCGCTTCCAGTGCCGCGGTATCGGCCACACGTTGTAACTTGCGCTTCTCCAGGTACAAACGACCGCTGTCGACCACCAGCAACACAAACAACAATGCGATCCCAAGGGTCACTGCGCCCACCAGACCGATGGCCCCGCGTTGGCGGGCCGGGCCGAGTCCATGGCCAAACATTGTGCGTTCCTTCGCCGGTCATGCACCGACGTCCTGAGCATCCCCGACAACAGTGTAGTCAGGTTTTGCGCAGGCGCTGGCTAATCGCTACTAGTTGCGTGGTGGCAAGGTAACGGGGGTCAGCACGGGGCGGCCCGCGAAGTATTCCACCAGGTTGTCGGCCACGCGCTGCACGGTGTCATGGGCCGCTTCCGGCGACAGCCCGGCCACATGGGAGGTGAGCACGGTGTTGCTCAGGCGTTTGAGGGCGTCGGGCACTTTTGGCTCATCGTCAAACACGTCCAGCGCGGCGCCGCCGATACGCCGCTGCTCCAGGGCGGCCACCAGGTCTGCGGTCACGACCACACTGCCGCGCCCGATGTTCACCAGGTAACCGTGCGGGCCGAGGGCGTCCAGGGCGTGGCGATCAATCAGGTGACGGGTGCTTGCGCCGCCGGGTGTCGCCAGGATCAGGAAGTCCGATGTGCGCGCAAGCTCCACGGCCGTTGCGCAATAGGTGTAGTCGACGTCATCGCGGGGCTGGCGGTTGTGGTAACTCACCTCCATGCCGAACCCGAGGGCGGCGCGCTTGGCGATTTCCATGCCCACCGCGCCAAGGCCGAGAATGCCCAGGTGTTTGCCGCCCAGGGAAGGGCGCATCACCTTCGGCCATTCGCTGCGCCGCACAGCGGCATCCGTTTGCGGAATGCCGCGCACCAGCGAGAGCAGCAACGCCATGGCGTGGTCGGCCACCGACGGTGCGTTCACGCCCGCGCCGTTGGTCACAACAATCCCGCGATTGCTCGCCGCCTGCAGGTCCACATGCTCGTAGCCGGCGCCGATCACGCAGATGATCTCCAGCAGCGGCAGCGCAGCGATTTCCTCGGCATACAAGCCCAACGGCCCACGGGTCAGCACCGCCTTGATCTGCCCACCATGAGCCTTGATCGCCTGGGCGCGCTCGGCTGGCGTCGGCGCCAGAATCACATGAAAGTCGTTGCTCTCAATGATTTGCAGGTATTCGTTGATGGTTTCAACCAGGACCAGAACAGTGGTGGGCATCGGAAGGCTCTTCCTGAAGGGTTTGAGAGGATAAGTATGCGCGATTTGTAAGACAGAACGTTTTGTTCAGTCACAAAAAATCCCGCCTTGGTATCACTGGAACTCAATAGTCTGCGCTGTCACCCGCTTCACGAATGCCCCGGCCAAGGTCGCATTGTGATGCGCGATGATCGCCTCGGCCGACAACGCCGGCGTGTCCATGCAAGTATGGCCGTCCTGCGGCAATACCACCGAAAACCCCAGCTCCGCCGCCACTCGGCAAGTGGTGTCGATGCAGAACTGGGTCTTCATCCCGACAATCACCAGCTCATTGACCTGCGCGGCGGCCAACTGATTCGCCAGATCGGTCCCCAGGAAGCAACTGGGCCGGGTTTTATTGAACAGGTGGTCGCGCGCTTCGTCGACGTCCAGGCCGTGCCACAGCTGCCAGAGCGGGCTGCCGGCTTCAATCGGCGAGCCTGCCGGGCCAGTGTGCCGGGCAACAAAGATCGCTGCGTTGGCGCTGCGGGCGCGATGAATAAGGTGGTTGATGGTGTCGAGCACCCGTTCGCGCTCGAAGGGTTTCTCCGGCCCATCGTATAAACCGGTTTGCATATCGATAATCAGCAGGGCGTTTGCCATGGTCTTGCTCCTTGCAGTGGCCAGCGGGCGGAGCAATAAAAAGGCCCCGTCCATTACTGGCGGGGCCTTGGGTTGTTTCTGGGGGGCTCTAGTTCACGCACCCACAGCAACCGCACGACCCGCCATAAGCGGTCGTGGTGGTGGTGCGGGTGAGGGGGCGCTGAATAAAGTTCATGGCCCGATCATGCTGGCGTGTGCGCGCGACTGTCAACGGGGGCGTCGAGTCTTTTGGCGCGCTAATGGGGGTTTTTCACGGCGTTAAGGAAGTCATCTGTCGCATGAGACACAGTCGTCCAGCCGTGAGAACGCCTATTGCGTCGCGTCAGCCTGTCGCGCCTTGATTTGCGCTGCCTGTGCTATCGGCATGAAATCATAAGTGGGGAAGAATTCTGTGTTGTAGACGCCCCAGGCGGTGTTTTCGATTGCCAAATTGACCTCAGCCAAGCGCGAGGCCGGAAGGCGCAGGACGATGACCTGTCCGATGCCCATGGTGATATTCCAACTGACGACTTCCACGCCGGCGGGCGGGAATACCTTGTGAAATTCCTGCTGGGCCAGTTGCGTCTTCAACGCACTTAACGGGCGTGACTGGTCGTGTTTAAGGAAGACGGTCAACATGACGGCGTTGTCGGCCGTGGCGGCAATGTGTTTGGTGCTGGAAGTTGTGCTGGTTTGTGCGATGACCATGCCTGGAAGCAGGAGGGTTGTAAGCAGAGCAGGTAATAACAGTGACTTGCCGGGTATGTGTATGTTCATGGTTGGGTACCTTGTTTGTTGTTTTTATAGAACGAGTTAGTCCGGTATTTCAATGCGGCGCGTGAAGTTGGTTAGTTGGACATGGCTGTCTTTAGGGGCCCTTTGTAAGGGGCGTGCACCACATATATGCGAACCGTCGGCTGGTTGGCTACGCTGTCGCGTGGTACTTCCCGAGAGTAGGTGAATTCGCTGTTGTCCAGCTTTTCCAGGCGCCTGACAACCGTTCTGACAGGTCCCACGTCAGGCACCAGAATGTGGGTTTTCCTGTCGCCCGTGATCAGGAAATACCCGCCACCGCCATCCGCGTACTTTGATCGACCGGTCTCGGTGTAAAAGAACTCATAGCGATTTCGTTGAGGGTCCCACATCGATATGCCGACCACGCCGGGGTAGTTTGCCTTGACGTCTTTATCCGGTTCCCCCTCGATATAGACCTTGGTGGTTAACCATTGAGGCGAGGACGCCAGTGCGCGGATATCCCGTTCAGGCTCCACTGGTTGTGCATGACTATTGGGCGGGTTGAATATCCCTGCCAGAAGCAGACCGGCAAATACGACAGTGAGTCTTCGCATATATAACCCCCGTGAACTCAGTAAGTGTTTACCTCAAGTGCGTGGGGGATATTAGGTTGGCGGGTTGAGTTTGCTCAATGGCTATGAATGTTCCTGTAACAGTTAAAGTGGTGCTTTAGTGAAAATATAATTTAGATGCAGGCAGTGTCTTGTCGTGCTGTAGGGTATTTCTTGAAAAAGCTCGAACTCCTAAAGGGATGCGCGCTGTGGATGTGCCGTGTTTACGCGACTCCTCAGTGTTCACAAACCGCAGCCAATGCTGTCCGTGCACGCCTGCCGCGGCTAACCATTCCTCTGCTAAGTCTTTGCTTATTCACAAGAATCCCGGACAATCGCGCCCCTGTTATGGTCGGGGCGCTGCCTGTCAGGTTTTTCTGACTCGCCCCGGCCGTGAAAATGCGGAGATCCGACCGGATGAATGATCAGGCCAATAGCGTCGACGAACGCTATGCAACGACACCTGCAACCCTCACAAGCTGGAGCCGCCAGGACACCACCTGGATGCTTGGGCTGTTCGGCACCGCCATCGGCGCCGGTACTTTGTTTTTGCCGATCAACGCGGGCCTGGGGGGCTTCTGGCCACTGGTGATCCTGGCGCTGCTGGCATTTCCGATGACCTTCTTTGCCCACCGTGGGCTGACCCGTTTCGTACTGTCCGGCCGCGAAGGTTCCGACATTACCGACGTGGTTGAAGAGCATTTCGGGCTCAAAGCCGGTGCGTTGATCACCTTGTTGTACTTCTTTGCCATCTTCCCGATCCTGCTGATCTACAGTGTGGCGCTGACCAACACCGTCAGCAGCTTCATGGAACACCAACTGCACATCCTGCCGCCGCCGCGGGCGATCCTGGCATTTGTGCTGATTCTGGGGTTGTTGGCGGTGGTGCGTTGCGGCGAACAAGTAATCGTCAAGGCGATGAGCCTGATGGTCTATCCGTTTATCGTCGCCTTGCTGTTCCTGGCGGTGTACCTGGTCCCGCATTGGACCGGCGGCATCCTCAGCACCGCCAGCGAGGTGCCGGCGCCGTCGGCGTTGCTCAACACGCTGTGGCTGGCGATTCCGGTGATGGTGTTCTCGTTCAACCATTCGCCGATCATCTCGGCGTTCGCGGTTGACCAGAAGCGCCAGTACGGCGCCAATGCCGATGAGCGCAGTTCGCAGATCCTGTCCCGTGCGCACCTGTTGATGGTGGTGATGGTGCTGTTCTTCGTGTTCAGCTGCGTGCTGACCCTGTCGCCGGCGCAGTTGGCCGAAGCGAAAGCGCAGAACCTGTCGATCCTGTCGTACCTGGCCAACCACTTCGACAACCCGACCATCGCCTTCGCCGCGCCATTGATTGCATTCGTGGCGATTGCCAAGTCATTCCTGGGCCACTACATCGGTGCCAGCGAAGGCCTCAAGGGCCTGGTGCTTAAAACCGGTCGCCGCCCGGCAGCCAAGGCGCTGGACCGCATGACCGCTGCGTTCATGCTGGTGGTGTGCTGGATCGTCGCCACGCTTAACCCGAGCATCCTTGGCATGATCGAAACACTGGGCGGCCCGATCATCGCGTCGATCCTGTTCCTGATGCCGATGTACGCGATCCGTAAAGTGCCGGCCATGGCCAAGTACCGTGGGCAGGCCTCCAACGTGTTTGTCACCGCAGTGGGCTTGGTTGCGATTACGGCATTGATCTACTCGCTGCTGTCCTGACGGCAGGCTGCACCCACCAGGGCCGATTCGCGCACAGCGTGAATCGGCTTTTTTTTCGCGTGGGAAAAACTCGCCCATCAATGAGGGCTAAGCTGTCGGCTTATTGGTTCCCTATTTGGAGGCACCCATGGCCCGGCCCCGTCCGCAACTGGTCACAGGCAAGCTGGAAAAGTTGCACCCCACCCAATTGACCGTGGGTCTGGCTGAGGTCACCACCAAGCGCGAAGCCTGGACCAAACTCAAGCGCAAGGAGCGCGCTGCGGCGCTCGACAAGCACTGGTTTCCTTGCGTGCTCGGCCCGGACGAGCGTTATTACATCACCGATCATCACCATTTCGGGCTGGCGCTGCTGTTGGAGGGCGTCAAGAGTGTGTCGCTGTTGATGCTCAAGGACCTGTCATTTGTGGACCGCAACACGTTCTGGAACGTCATGGCGTTCAATCAGTGGGTACACCCTTACGATGCGCGTGGCCTGCGACGTACCTACGAAGCCATTCCGCGCAAGATTACCGACTTGCAGGACGACCCTTACCGCAGCCTGGCGGGCATGTTGCGCACGGCTGGCGGTTACGCCAAGGACGCGACGCCGTTCAGCGAGTTTCTGTGGGCGGATTTCTTGCGCAGCCGCATTGGCAGCGACGTGGCCAGCCAGCCAAACGCCAAGGTGTTAAGCAAGGTCATGCTCCTGGCACGCAGCCAGGAAGCGCGTTATTTGCCAGGATGGGTTGGGCCGATTGAAAACTGAAACCGAAACGCCTGTTGTCGTATCCCCCAATCGTACCCAAGACATTCTCGCCGGGTTGTCCATTGCCGGTTTACTGCTGCCGGAAGCCGTGGCGTATTCGAGCATTGCCGCACTGCCGCCGCAGGCCGGTGTGATTGCCTTGTTTGCCGGGCTGGTGTGTTACGGCCTGTTCGGCACCAGTCGCTTTGCAATTGTCTCGGCGACGTCATCGTCTGCGGCGGTGTTGGCGGCAGCCACTGCGAGTCTGGCAGGCGATGACCCGGCGCTGAGGCTGTCCCTGGCGTTCGGGCTGGTGTTGATCACCGGGGGGCTTTTCCTGTTGGCCGGGTTGTTCAAACTCGGCGGTGTGACATCGTTTATTGCCAAGCCGGTGTTGCGCGGCTTTGCGTTCGGCCTGGCGCTGACGATCATCCTCAAACAGTTGGCCAGCGTGGTGGGTGTGCACCTGGTCGATAACAACCTGATCCGCTTCCTGCCGCAGTTGCTTGAGCAACTACCTCGTTGGAACTGGCCGGCTGCGTGGGTGGCTGCGGCTGCATTGGGCGTATTGTGGCTGTGCGCGCGGATACCGCGTCTGCCGGGCGGGCTGTTGGTGGTGGTCCTCGGTATTGGCGCCGGGCAGTACCTGGATCTACAGGCCCATGGTGTCGCGCTGATCGGCCTGATCGACCTGCCGCTGGAATTGGGCCACTTGCCGGTCCTGCCGTTCGCGGACTGGTTGCGCCTCGGCGAATTGGCGTTTGCCCTGGTGATGATCCTGTATGCGGAGTCCTACGGCTCGATCAGTTCGTTCGCGCTTAAACACGGCGACCGGGTGTCATCCAATCGCGACCTGCTCGCGTTGGGTGCAGCCAACCTGATCTCCGGGTTATTCCACGGCATGCCGGCCGGCGCGGGTTATTCGGCGACGTCGGCCAATGAGGCCGCCGGTGCCAGTTCACGTCTGGCCGGTATCGTTGCCGCGCTGGTGGTGTTGGT
Organism: Pseudomonas sp. AP19; assembly: GCF_001728855.1. Lineage (NCBI taxonomy): Bacteria > Pseudomonadati > Pseudomonadota > Gammaproteobacteria > Pseudomonadales > Pseudomonadaceae > Pseudomonas > Pseudomonas sp. AP19. Next base: position 28,280 of record NZ_LXJP01000068.1, read on the forward strand.
GATTGTGTTGACGGTGTTGCCGTATGTGGCGCTGACCCCGGAGCCGGTGCTCGCCGCTATCGTGATCTATGCACTGGGGCGTGGCTTGAGCCTGCAACCCCTGGGCCGTTACTTTGTGTGGCGGCGTGACCGTTTGCTGGTGATCTGTGCCGTGGCGGCCGTGCTGTTGCTGGGCGTACTGGACGGGCTGCTGGTGTCGGTGGCGATCAGCGTAGTGTTGATGTTGCGTCAGATGTCAGCGGCGGATATTCAGGTGCTGGGGCGTTTGGCTGACAGTCACGACTTTGTCGATCGCCAGCACCATCCGGATGCGTTGGACGTACCTGGCGTGTTGATCGTGCGGCCCAACGAAGCCCTGTTTTTCGCCAATGCCGAACGCATCCTCGGCGCGGCGTTGCGCCTGATGCGTCAATCGCAGGTCGAGGCTGTGGTGCTCAGCCTGGAAGAGTCGCCTGACCTCGATGGCACCAGTATCGAAGCGCTGGCGGCGTTTTTTGCGCAAGTGCGCGGGGAGGGCAAGCGCCTGGTACTGGCCCGCGTGCGGCATGAGGCCCGCGAGGTGTTGCAGAGCTTGCCTGAAGCCTCGGCGCCACAGGTCTTGCTCAGTGGCTTGAGCGTTGACGATGCAGTGCAGCTAGCGCTGAGTGTCAATTCCCAGGCATAAAAAAACGCCGCGCATCTTGCGATACGCGGCGTCCTTTACGTCAATACACCTTAGGCTTGAATCACCGGGATGTTGGCGCTTGCTGCGATTTTGCGGAACTCGGCGATCTGGTCGAAGTTCAGGTAGCGGTAAACGTCACTGGCCATGGTGTCCAGTTTGGCCGCGTAGCCCATGTACTCTTCCACCGTCGGCAGGCGACCCAGCGTGGAAGCTACAGCCGCCAGCTCAGCCGACGCCAGGTAGACGTTCGCGCCATCACCCAGACGGTTCGGGAAGTTACGCGTCGACGTCGACACAACCGTCGAGTTCGGCTCTACACGTGCCTGGTTACCCATGCACAGCGAGCAGCCCGGCATTTCCATGCGCGCGCCAGCCTTGCCGTAGATGCCGTAGTAGCCTTCTTCGGTCAGTTGGTGAGCGTCCATCTTGGTCGGCGGCGACAGCCACAGACGGGTTGGCAGCTGACCCTTGACCTGTTCCAGCAGCTTACCGGCAGCGCGGAAGTGACCGATGTTGGTCATGCACGAACCGATGAACACTTCGTCGATCTTCTCGCCGGCAACGCTGGACAACAGACGGGCATCGTCCGGGTCGTTTGGCGCGCAGAGGATTGGCTCGTTGATTTCGGCCAGGTCGATTTCGATGATTTCGGCGTATTCCGCGTCGGCATCGGCTTCCATCAGCTCCGGGTTGGCAACCCAGGCTTCCATCGCTTGGGCGCGACGTTCCAGGGTACGTGCATCGCCGTAGCCTTCGCCGATCATCCAGCGCAGCAGGGTGATGTTGGAGTTCAGGTACTCGGTGACGGAATCTTTCGACAGCTTGATGGTGCAACCGGCAGCCGAACGTTCAGCCGAGGCGTCGGACAGCTCGAAAGCCTGTTCCAGCGTCAGGTCGTTCAGGCCTTCGATCTCCAGGATGCGGCCGGAGAAGGCGTTCTTCTTGCCTTTCTTCTCTACGGTCAGCAGGCCAGCCTGGATCGCGTAGTAAGGAATGGCGTGAACCAGGTCACGCAGGGTGATGCCAGGTTGCATTTTGCCTTTGAAGCGCACCAGGATCGATTCCGGCATGTCCAGTGGCATAACGCCAGTGGCTGCAGCGAAGGCGACCAGACCGGAACCGGCCGGGAACGAGATGCCCATCGGGAAACGGGTGTGGGAGTCACCACCGGTGCCGACGGTGTCCGGCAGCAGCATGCGGTTCAGCCAGCTGTGGATGATGCCGTCGCCTGGACGCAGCGATACACCGCCACGGGTCATGATGAAGTCAGGCAGGGTGTGGTGGGTGGTCACGTCGATCGGCTTTGGATAGGCCGCGGTGTGGCAGAACGACTGCATGACCAGATCGGTCGAGAAGCCCAGGCACGCCAGGTCTTTCAGTTCGTCACGGGTCATAGGACCGGTGGTGTCCTGAGAGCCTACGGTGGTCATTTTTGGTTCGCAGTAGGTGCCAGGACGAACGCCTTTGCCTTCTGCCAGGCCACAGGCACGGCCAACCATTTTCTGCGCCAGGGTGAAGCCCTTGGTGCTTTCAGCCGGCCCTTCCGGCAGTTTGAACAGGGTCGAAGGTGGCAGGCCCAGCTCGGCGCGCGCCTTCTCGGTCAGGCCACGGCCGATGATCAGCGGGATACGGCCGCCGGCACGCACTTCGTCCAACAGCACCGGAGTCTTCATTTCGAAGGTGGTCAGGACTTCGTCAGTGCCGTGTTTGCAGACTTTGCCAGCATGCGGGTACAGGTCGATCACGTCGCCCATGTTCATGTTGGTCACGTCGAATTCGATTGGCAGAGCGCCAGCATCTTCCATGGTGTTGTAGAAGATGGGAGCGATCTTGCTGCCGAAGCAGAAACCGCCGGCACGCTTGTTCGGCACGTAAGGCACGTCGTCGCCGAAGAACCAGAGTACCGAGTTGGTCGCCGACTTACGGGACGAACCGGTACCGACCACGTCACCGACGTAGGCGATCGGGAAGCCCTGGCCGCGCATCTCTTCGATCTGCTTCATCGGGCCGGTCTTGCCTTGCTCGTCCGGCACGATGCCTTCACGGGCCATTTTCAGCATGGCCAGGGCGTGCAGCGGGATGTCAGGACGGGACCAGGCATCAGGCGCAGGGGAGAGGTCGTCGGTGTTGGTTTCGCCAGTCACCTTGAACACGCGCAGGCTGATCTTGTCGGCCAGGGTCGGGCGGTTCTTGAACCACTCGCCGTCGGCCCAGGACTGGATCACGGCTTTGGCGTGTTCGTTGCCGTTCTTGGCTTTTTCAGCCACGTCGTGGAACGCATCGAACATCAGCAGGGTGTGCTTGAGTTGGGCGGCAGCTACCGGTGCAAGCGTGGCGTCGTCCAGCAACTCGACCAGCGTCACGATGTTGTAGCCGCCTTGCATGGTGCCAAGCAGTTCAACAGCGCGTTTCTTGTCGATCAGGGGGGAAGTGGCTTCGCCCTTGGCCAGGGCGGACAGGAAACCGGCCTTGACGTAGGCAGCTTCGTCAACGCCTGGTGGAATGCGGTTGGTGATCAGGTCAACGAGGAATTCTTCTTCGCCAGCCGGAGGATTTTTCAGCAGCTCGACCAGGCCTGCGGTTTGTTCGGCGTTAAGCGGCTGGGGAACGATACCCAGTGCTGCGCGCTCTTCGATATGTTTGCGGTAGGCTTCAAGCACAGTTATTACCCTCATCAGTGGTCCCACGGGACGCTCATCCAGAAATGAACGGCACGCATGCGCTCGGGGGCTTTTTGGGCCGCAAAGCCAGCGCTGCCGGCATTCCTCACAGAAGCTGCTTTCAAAGTTTTACGCCTGCAGAACGGAGCTGATGAGGGTTGGCGCGGGGTCTGACCTACCGGGTCAAATCCACGCCAACACCGTTCTGAAGGAACGACTGTGCTCGTGACGCTTTGAAAACAGCTTCCAGCGGATTATTGGCGCCTTACAAGGCCGGATGATTCTACGGCAAAAAAAATCTAAAGGTAAGTTGCCTAACCAAGTTTGCTGGGTGATCAATCTTAGACAAAGGGCTAACATGGCGCATTGTTTCGCTGATTTGCGTGTCGTTACCCATGCCCAACCAAACCATCAAGACCCCCTGCGTAGGCCTGTGCTCCACGGTGTACGGTGATCTCGTGTGCCGTGGCTGCAAGCGCTTCCACCACGAAGTGATCCTGTGGAATGGCTATAACGAAGAAGAAAAACGCGCGGTTTGGCTCAGGCTTGAGCAACTGTTGGTGCAGGTAATGGCCGGCAAACTGGAAGTCTTCGACCCCAAGATGCTGCGCGGGCAGTTGGAGCAGCGCAAGATTCGCTTCGTGCCGCACCAGTCGGAGTACTGCTGGGCATACCAGTTGATTGCGCGTGGCGCACGGGTGATTTCTAACCTGGAAGCTTACGGGATGGTGCTGTTGCCGGAGTTTCGTGACTGGGCGTTGCCGGAGCTGCGGGATGCCATTGATCGGGAGTTTTTTATCCTGTCCGAAGCGCATTATCAGCGTTATATCGCGCCGGGGTTTTTGAAAGACGCGCTGGGGCGCTGACTGCACAGGTCAATGTGGGAGCTGGCTTGCCTGCGATGGCTGTCTGCAAGGCGACACATCTTTGACTGATCTACCGCTATTGCAGCATAGGTATCTACGCAACTCTATTAGGTTGCTCTGAGCCTGTGAGGCGTTTAGGTAGATTGAGTACATATCCGTTGCTGCGGTAACGGCCGCTATT
>NZ_LXJP01000069.1:0-32029 GCF_001728855.1 Pseudomonas sp. AP19
AACCCAAACAACGGATATGTACACAGCGCGCCCGCGACAACCACACCACCCAACCCGTAAAAAAACAGGTGTAGGTACCTATGCCGCAGTAGCGGTCTATTAGCCAGTCACATGGATGGTGAACGCGAAGCCGTCATCGCAGGCAAGCCAGCTCCCCCATGGAGAGAGGCCCGCCTGCCTGGCCGTTAGTTAAGGCGCGGGCCACCGCCGCCGGGTGAATGGGGTTGTGGTCGCTCCGGCGGCGCATCGCTCGGCAAGCTTTTCGGCGGTGTGTTCGGGTCTTCGTAGTGCTTGTGCAAGTCCCCGTCCAGTCGGTTACTCGAGGAGCCACCTTTTTGCGGGGTCGCGTCAAAGTGTTCCCACTCCGATTGCTGGAAGCGAAAAATACTGTCGTCGGTCGGCGTGTCGCGGCCTTTGTAGTGGTGGATTTCGTAATGGGCGTATTCGACCTTGTCAGCCCAGTTGTCCTGCAATAAACCGTCGCCGGCCAGGTCGCGGTACCAGTCGTTTTCTTTCTCGGTGGCTTTCTGTTTTTTGTTGTGGTCGACAAAGTAGCCGATGATCCCGCCGACCACCGCCAGCACCACTCCCACCAAAAACAGCGGCCCGGTCAATGCCGCCGCCGTGCCCGCGCCAAACAGGGCGGCGGCGCCGAGTACCCCGGCCGATGCGCCGAACGCACCGCCCGCCACTTGCAGGCCACCCGCGGCCTGGGCCAGCGGGTCTTTGCTGTCGACCCCACTCTTGATCGCCAAGGCGCCCAACACGATATCGGCAAAACCCCCGACGATATCCGTGGCCGGGCCCAGCACCTTGATCACCGAACCGGCAATCTTCGCCGACTTGGACGCGCCCAACTTGGCCGCACCTGCCGCCGCGAGGCCGTCATCCAGGTGAGTGGCCAGGCCTTCAGTGGCCTCGGTGACGGCTTTGTCGCCCTCGCCGAACATTGTCGAGATGCCGTCGTATTGGCTGTCAGGCACCGCATCGAGGGCACTGGTAATCTTGGCTTTGACGTCGCTTGGCAGCTCGTTGACGCGAAACTCGAAGTTAGGCTCCTGCAGCCCGTTCTTGCCCCAAATCTCCGGCAGGGTCTTGTCCAGGCCGAGGAAGTCCACCAGGCCGCCTTTGCCCAAGGTCTCGCCGATCTTGTCGCCCAGGCGCACAAAGTGGCTGGAACCGCCGGCAAAGCTCAGGAAGTCCTTGGCAATCGACATCCGCTGCGCCGGGGTTTCACCGAGCTTGCCGCCTTTGCCCACCAGTTGGTAAATCGCCGAAAACAGCGTCACGCCGGCGCCGAGGGAGCCAAGAATGCCCTTGCTGTTCAGGGTGTTGAAGACCTCGCCGAGCATGCCGCGATCGGCCACCGCGATATAGGGTTTGTTCAGTGCGCTTTTCAGGTCGGCTTCGCTGATGGAGCCGTTGTTCTTGTAAACCTCGCCCAACTCTTCCAGGGCCTTGGTCACGCCGGCCGACTTTTCCTTGCCCTGCAAGCCTTCGTTGAGGAACTTCTCCAGGGTTTCCTGGGTACGGCGCGGCAGGTCGAGCAGGGTGCCTTTCAAGACCCCCTTGAGCAGGCCGAACAGGTCCTTGGTGGCCAGTTCCTTGTTCTCGTCGGAGATCTTGCTCGGGTCCGAAAGGATCGCATTGAGGTCGGTGGTCAAACCATCGGCCTGGATATTCTGCGCCGCTTTGCTGGCCGCTTCCGGGTCGAACAGTGACAGCGAGGTGAGGGTGTCGCTCAGGTCTTTTTGTGCCTCGGAGGTTTTGCCCTGGTTTTGCAGATCCTTGAGGTACAGCACGTAATCCGGGTTGGACGTGAGGTCCAGCAGCTTCTGCTTGATCTCGTCCTTGTTCGACAGCTTGTTGATCGCGTCATCCATTTTCGACTTGTAGTCGGCCTGCACGGTCGGGTCTTTGAACAGTTCGCCGATCTGCTCTTGCACGGCCTTGCCGTCGATGATGTCGTGCATGTCGGCCGAGGTCAGTTCGGTCTGCTTGTCATCGAACTCGCGCCAGGTGGTGTTGAACGGGCGCTTGGATTCTTCGTAGCCGGTGATGCCGTGGCCATTCTGGTAGGCGGCCTGGGCTTCCAGGGCGCGGACCAGCTTGGCCCGCGGGTCATCCTTGGGAATCGAGCCGTCTTTGACGCCGGCGCGGTAGGTGTCGATCAGTTGGGTGGTGGCCAGTTCGCTGACGCTCAGGGTTGGCGACTTGTCGTCTTTTTCATCGGCGTGCACGCCGGTGTCCATGTTCAGCACATCCAGGTCACCGGCCTTGGGCAGGTTGTGCTGCGTGCGGGTGTCATCGACTGCACCGGCACTGAAGGCGTCCCACTTGGCCTTGACGTCGTCGTAGAGCTGCGGACTCAGCTCCTTGGAGACGATGACTTTGCCTTCGCTGGTCTCGTAGCGGATCAGGCCATCGCCCAATTCATCGGGCGAGCCGAAGGTGATGTCGGTGTTTTTCAGGAAGTCATTCGGCCCGGCCAGCTTGTAGCCTTCGCTTTCGCTGGTGTGGATTTTGTCCCAGGTGTCATGCGCGGTGGCGACGCTTTTGAACAGCTCGGGGCTGACATTCGAGGACACCACCACCTTGGTGCCGTCATGGAGTTCGTAGGTGAGGATGCTGTCTTTCTGGTCGTTGTTCCAACTGAACGTCTTGTAGTCATTCAGGCCCGGCACTGGCGTGTTGGCGTCGGCCAGTGTCGCGCCGTTATTCAGTTCGCCTTCCACCACGGCCTTCTTGCCCGGGTCGGTATAGACCTCGTGCAGGCCGGCCAGGTAGTCGAACAGCTTGGGGTTGTCATCACGGGCCACGACCATTTTCTGGCCGTTGCTTTCGAAGCGGATCAGCCCCGGGCCGACTTCATCGACCGGGCCGACGGTGGTGCCACTATACGGCGGCCACACTTCGTTATCGCTGGCGCGCTTGTAGCCGGCGTCTTCGCTGCTGGTGAGGCCGCTGAAACTCGCATAGTCGTCCTTGGCTTTCTGGAAGGCTTCGGGGTTGTCACGCTGGCTGATAACGACCTTGGTGCCGTCCTGGGTTTCATAGCGGATCACGCCGGGGCCGGTTTCATCAGGCGGGCCGAGGGATTTGTAATCGGCGAGTTTTTCCGGTGCCTTGCCGTCCGCGCCCAGGCTCTGGTAACCGGCGTTCTGGCTGGCAACCACACCGGAGAGGGACTTGAAGTCTGCGCTGACTTGCTTGAACAGGTCCAGGCTGTCGTGCTCGCTGACGATGACCTTCTTGCCGTCCTGGGTCTCGTAACGAATCAGCCCCGGGCCAACTTCATCCGGCGGGCCGATGGCCTTGTAGTCAGACAGCGCAGGTGGCGGCGTGGCGTCCTTGGCCGCCAGTGCGTAGCCTTGTTGCTTGCTGGCATCGAGCCCCGATGGCGTCTTGTCCTGGGACTCGACTTTTTTGCTTGCACTGTTTTTGAGTAGCACATGGAACGCTGCGGCTGACTTAAGCGGCGTACCGGGAAGGGATTTGGGGTCGGACAAACGATCAAGGGGCTGGGTCGCCATGCCATGGAACTCCTGCTGTTGCCGGTGGGACTGAAAGGCAAAAACAGTAACAGCAGGGGTTCGGCACTCGCTGCGAAACGTTGTGAATTGCGCCCTAACGGTGACGCAGTGCGTGCGCCATGCGTTGCAGGCCTTCTTCGAGCATCGCCCGTGGGCAGCCGAAGTTCAGGCGTACAAACTGCTGGCTGTCATCGCCGAATTCGATGCCTGCGCTCAAGCCGACCTTGGCCTGTTCGAGGAAGAACTGCTGCGGGTCGTCCAGGCCAAGCGCGCTGCAATCCAGCCAAGCCAGGAAGGTGCCTTGCGGGGCATGCATCACCACGCCGGGTAAACGGGTGTGCACGGCATCAAGCAGGTAGTCACGGTTGGCTTGCAGGTACTGCACCAGCGCGTCCAGCCAGTCGCTGCATTGGCTGTAGGCCGCGCGGGTGGCTTCAAGGCCCAGCGGGCTGACACTGTCGACCATGCCGCAGCGGGCATTATTGAAGCGCTCGCGCACCTCGGCGTTTTGCACCACGGCGAAGCAGGTCTTCAAACCAGCGACGTTGTAGGCCTTGCTCGCCGACATCAGGGTAATGGTGCGCTGGGCGATTTCAGGGCTGAGGCTGGCGGTCGGGATGTGGCGGCGGCCATCGAAACACAGTTCGGCATGGATTTCGTCGCTGATGATCAGCGCGCCGTTTTCCAGGCAGGCGTTGGCCACGGCGAGCAGTTCTTCGCGGGGGAAGACTTTGCCCATGGGGTTGTGCGGGTTGCTCAGCAACAGTGCACCGGCGCCGGTCAGTGCCTGGCGCATCGCGGGCATTGGCGTGATGTATTCGCCGTTGATCAGTTCGAACGGCACTTCGATACGCGGCAGGTTCCAGTGACCAGGCGCCAAGCGGATCGGCCGGTAATTGGGGGTTTGCAGCACCACAGGTTGGCCCGGTTGCACAAACGCATGCAGGGCCATATTGAAGCCGGGCTCGACGCCGGGCAGGAACAACAGCTCTTCAGGCTGCACGCGCCAGGCGTATTTGGCCCACAGGTCAGCGACGATGGCTTCGCGCACGTCCGGGCCGGCGACGCTGTAGCCAAGGATTTGCTGATCAAGGCGAGCATGCAGCGCGTGCAATATCGCGGGTGGCGCGGCGATATCCATGTCGGCGATCCACATCGGCAAGATGTCTTGCGGGTAGCGGCTCCACTTGGTGCTGCCGGTGCCGAGGCGGGGGTGGATAGTGTCGAAATCAAAGCTCATGGGCGGCTCGTATCAGAGAGGCAGGTGCAAGAATGGCGCTGATTCTAGCGCCATTAATTTTATAGGCCAGTGCTGATTGCCTGCGACAATTGTCGGTGTGCCTGTTCCACCGCCCGGGCGACCGCTTGTTCTCCGCGCACCATGGCGCCCAGGTAGACGAAATCCACGCTGTGGATGCCCACCGTCGACAGGATCGCGGTCAGATACGGTGTCAGGAAATCCGGCTCATGCCCCCTGCGTGAATTGCCGCAACTGACCAGCACAAACGTACGCCGATCCTTGAGTAACCCGACTTTTTCGAACTGTGCATTCACCGTGAAACTGCGATGAATACGCACCACATGGTCGATCCAGCCCTTGAGCGCCGCCGGCACGGTGAAATTGTGCACCGGGGTGCAGAGGATCAGCAGGTCACAGGCTTCCAGCTCGACGATCAACTGTTCCGACAACGCCGTCGCGTTGCCGCTTAAGCCGCCAGGCGTGGTGAGTGCATTCGCATACTCACGGGTCAGCGGCGGCAATGCCTGGCCGCCGTAATCGCGCTCGCTGACCTCGGCGCCCGGCACCACGTCATCCAGCAGCGCGCGGGCCAGCTTGAAGGTCTGCGCGGCCTTGCCGTGGGGGCTGAAGCTGAGTAACAGGGCGCGGGTCATTGGCTCAGGTCCTGGGAAAAATGCATGCCGCGCGGCAACAAGCCTTGACGGAAGTAGAAACGCTGGGCCAGGACCATATGCAAGCCGGTGTCCAACACCAGGTAGCGATAACCCCGGGTGCGGGTTTCTTCGCGCACCCGCTCGAGCAGTTGCTCGCCCAGGCGTCGACGTTGCAAAGCCGCATCGACCACCAGGTCATCGACATAGATAAACCGCCCGTAGAGGGTGTTTTCGGTCAGCCGGTAGCCGGCCAGGCCGATGACCCGGCCGTGCTCGCGCGCGGCCAGCAAGTGGTAGCCATTTTGGCGCTGGCGCTGGACTTGTTCCGCGAAGCTGATGGCGTCGGTCAGGTGCGGCCGCAGTTGCTGCATCAGCGCAAAGCTGGCGATGCAGTCGGCCTCGGTTTCCATCGGCGCGAATTCGACGTGCTCATTCATCGTTGAGGTGCTCCTGATGGGCCTTGACCGCCGTCGGCACTTTGCGAAAGCTGATGGCGACGCGGTTCAAAGCGTTCATCAGGGAAATGGCCAGGGTCAGGTCAGCGACTTCCTTCTCGCTGAACATTGCCGCCACGCTGACGTAATCCGCTTGCGGCACCTGGGTTTGCGCGACCTGGGTGACCACCTCGGCCCAGGCCAGGGCGGCACGTTCACGCGCGGTGAACAGCGGCAATGCTTCGTGCCAGGCCGCCAGTAGCATGATTTTTTCCAGGCTCACGCCTTGCTTGAGCAGGTCGCGGGAATGCGAGTCCAGGCAATAAGCGCAGCCGTTGAGTTGCGAGACCCGCAGGTACACCAGCTCAATCAATTCTTTCTCCAGGCCGCAGCCATGGATATAGCTGTGGACTGATCCCAGGGCTTTGTAACCTGCAGGGGCGGCTTTGGCGTAATCGAGACGGTGTTTCATGGGCGATCCTTGTTTGCGTAAGGGATGCGCCATTTTCGGTGGCGGCACGGCCGCTCAACAGGGGCATGATTGGACAAGTGGGTTGGGACATGATCAGACTCCGCTTTGTCATTCTGCCGAGCCTGTTTGCGATGTCGTCACTGCCCAAATACCAGGAAATCTACCGCCGCTTTCGTCTGGCCATTGATCAGGGTCAGCTTGGCCCGGGTGATCGCGTGCCGTCGGTGCGCAGCCTTGCGCTGGAACTCAAGGTGGCGCGGGGAACGGTGGAAGCGGCTTATCAACTGTTGGTCAGTGAGGGTTTCTTTGAGGCGCGGGGGCAGGCGGGCACCGTCATTTCCAGGGCATTGCCGCAGGTGGCGATGAAACCGCAGCCGGCCGCACTGCCGCAGGCCTCGGCAACCCCGGCGTTGCAAATGGGTCAGCCGGCGCTGGATGCGTTCCCGCGCAAACTGTGGGCGCGACTGGTCACCCGGCAGGTGCGCCGCACCGATGCCGACAGCCTGGGCATGGGCGACGTGCGTGGCGCCCAGGCGTTACGTGTGGCGATTGCCAGCTACCTGGCGTTGTACCGGGGCGTGGAATGTACGCCACAGCAGGTATTTGTGTGCTCAGGCTATGCGGGGTGCCTGACGCTGGTGTGCGATGCGCTGCAGATGGCGGGGCAGCGTTGCTGGTATGAAGACCCGGGTTATCTGCACGCACGGCAGTTGTTGATCCATCAAGGTGTTGAGCTGGTGCCGGTGCCGGTGGATCGGGATGGACTGGATGTCGGGCAGGGCATCCAGCGTGATCGGCAGGCGCGACTGGCGGTCGTGACCCCGGCCCATCAGAGCCCCCTGGGCGTGGCGTTGAGCTGGGCGCGGCGGCAGGCTTTGCTGGCCTGGGCGCAGGAGCAGGGCAGTTGGGTGGTAGAGGATGATTACGACAGTGAGTTTCGCTACCAGGGTCAGCCGTTGGCGGCGCTCAAGAGTCAGGATGTGCACGACCGGGTGATCCATGTCGGGAGCTTCAGCAAAATGCTGTTTCCGGGGTTGCGGCTGGGCTATCTGGTGGTGCCCGCGCAGTTGGTGGAGGCTTTCGAGCACAGCGCTCACGCGTTGCAACAGCGCAGTGCGCAGTTATTGCAGCTGACGGCGGCGGATTTTCTGGAACAGGGCCATTTCACCCGACACCTGAAAAAGATGCGCCTGTTGTATGCGCAGCGCCGAGGTTTTTTAGTGGAGGCGTTGCGCGTGCATTGCGCGGCGTTTTTGCGCGTGGATGAGCAAGCCGGGGGGATTAATCTGTTGGCGCGGTTGGTGGTTGCGGTGCCGGATCACGTTGTCGCCGAGGCAGCGAATCGCGAAGGCCTTGCCCTTCAAGCGTTGTCGCAATGGATGCTTGAACCGGGGCGCGAGCAAGGCTTGTTGATGGGCTTTACCAACGTCGTAACAGCGCAGCAGGCGACGGATGTGGCCCTGAAATTGTCCGGCATTCTACAGGCCTGCCTCAATCCAAAGAGGCGGGCGGGCTTGCTCGACAAAGCAGGGAACCCGTCGGGCCGCCCGTGACTGAAAGATCGCATCGCGAGCAAGCCCGCGGCCACATTTGTCGGTGTTCGGCTTATAAACCCTGGCTGGCGCGAATCAAGTCATACGCCTTGCGCGCAATCGGATTCGCTGTATTCGGCCGAATCCACAAGTAATAGGTCACCTCCGGCAGTCGCGGCAACCCATCCGTTTCCCCGAGCACGCGCATATCCGGCCCCAACATCTCCATGCTGCGCGGCGTTACGCCCAGGCCTGCGCGGGTTGCGGCCTTGATGCCGATCAGGTTCGACGCCAGGTACGCCTGCCGCCAGGGAATATTTGCCCGTTCCAACGCCTCCAGCGCGTAGCGCCGGTAGATGCTCGGCTCATCCACCAGAATCAACGGCAGCGGTTCACCGGGCTGGTGAATGTACTGCGCCGAACAAATCCACCACACCGGCGAGGTGCGCAACGCAACCCCCTCAAGATTCGGGTCGGAGCGGGTGGAAATCACCATGTCGACCTTGCCCCGGTGCAGGTCATCCATCAAAAACGGGCTGCGCCCCACGTCGATCTCCAGGCGCAGTCGCGGGGCCGAGCGGGCGATGTGGCTCAGGATGGGCGGCAGGATGGTGTCGGCGATGTCGTGGGGCGAACCGATGCGCAGCACCCCGCTCAAGCTGCTTTCGCGCAGGGAGTTCAACGCGTCATCATTCAGCGAGAGCATCTGCCGCGCATGGCGCAACAGTTGCAAACCCGGCTCGGTCAGTTGTTTTTGGCGGCCGCGCTTTTCGAACAGGCTCACGCCCACTTGCTGCTCCAGGCGCTGCATGTGCTGGGTCACGGACGATTGGGTACGCGCCAGGTGCGTGCCGGCTTCGGCAAAGCTGTGGTGATCGACCACGGCGATAAATGTGCGCAGGAGCTCTAAATCAAGGGTCGACATGGCCATTTCCAAGGGCGGTTTTATATCAAGGGTGTGAAGTTAAACATTACATATTTTAATGTGTTGTCGGGCATGTTTTTTAAAAAGACCAATAAATAATGGGTTATGCCTGAATGAAAGGCGGTGCTTACACCGCAAGTTATAACGATATGAGATATTTGCATTTCCGTTGCCACCGCACTCTCCCTAGCATGCCCCTCCATCAGGTCGGGGTACGCCGACCATTCGCCAGGGGGAAGTCCAATGATGTTCAAGAAATGGTTGCCGGTGGCCCTGGGATCGATGATCGCCTTGGGCGCCAGTGCGGCGGCCCAGGCCGATGCGACACTGGACAAAATCGAGCAGCGCCATGTGCTGGTGGTCGGCGTGTTGTTGTCCGGCGGGCCGTTCGGCAGCATTGATCCCGCCACTCAGAAGCCCAAGGGCTTGAATGTGGACCTGGCTAACGAACTCGGGCGTCAGCTCAAGGCCGATGTGCAATTGGTGCCGGTGTTGCCCGCCAACCGCGTGCAGTTTCTGCAGCAAGGCAAGGTTGACCTGCTGATTGCCAATATGGAATGGACCGCCGAGCGCGGCGAAATCCTTGGCTTTGTGCCAACGCCGTTCTATCGCGTCGGCGGCACTGCGGCGGTGCTCAAAGACAGCAAGATCACCCGTTGGGAAGACCTTAGTGGCCAACCCGTGTGCACCTCTCAAGGCAGCAGCTACGTCAAGCCGCTGACCGAGTTCGGCGCCCAGATCAAGGCGTTCAAGAGCTCGTCCGAATCGCTGCTGGCCCTGCGCGGCAACAACTGCGTCGCGGCGGTGCATGACTCCACCCTGATCAACCCACTGATCAACGACAGCGCCGAATGGAAGGACTACCGTGCCCTCAGCCCGGAGCTCAACCCGGCGCCGTCGGTGATCTGGACCCGTCGCGGCGAAGGCGACACCCAGGCCAGGCTCGACCCGATCGTCAAGGAACTGCACCGCAGCGGCTGGCTGATTGAAGCCCAGACGCGCAACCGCATCAGCCCGGCGTCGCCAGCGCTGGTGGAGTTGCAACAACAGTTCAAGGGCGCTTGAGATGAATCTGAAAACCCTGACCGCACTCGGCCTGGCCCTGTGCGCCGGCTTCGCCCACGCCGATGCCACCCTCGACAAAATCCAGCAACGCCACGCCATCAGCGTCGGCGTGATCCTCAGCGGCCCGCCGTTCGGCACTCTCGACCCCAAGACCGGCGAGCACCTGGGCTACAACGTCGAACTGGCCAAGGGCATTGGCCAGGCGCTGGGCGTGGAGACCAGGACGGTCTCGGTACTGGCGCCCAACCGCGTGCAGTTCCTGCAACAGGGCAAGGTCGACATCTTGATCGCCAATATGCAATTCACCGAAGAGCGTGCCGACATCCTCGACTACGTGCCCACACCGTACGAGGAAGTCGGCGGTGCGGCGTTGATTCGCAAGGGCGCCGGCATCACGCAATGGGCCGACCTCAAGGACAAGCCGGTGTGCGTGTCCCAGGGCAGCAACTTCATCAAGCCGCTGCAGGAAACCTACGGTGCGCAGATCAAGGCGTTCCGCAGCCAGTCCGAATCGTTGTTGTCGATGCGCGGCAACGGTTGCGTGGCCGCCGTACACGTCAGTCCGACCATGCATGCGCTGCTCAATGAAGCCGAATGGGACGGTTACGAAATCCCCTTGCCGGGTGATTTGATCCCGTCGAAGTCGGTGATCTGGATTCGCAAGGGCGAACACGACACCCAGGCCAAGCTCGATGCCATCGTGCGTGACTGGCATAAAACCGGATTTCTGATTGCCCTCGGCGAGCGCACCGGTATGGCGCCGTCCCAGGCCCTGCGGAATTTGCACGAGCAGTACAGCCATGAGTGAAGCGCTTTTTGCCACCTTGCAACAACTGCTCGGCGCGCCCCATGTGCAAACCAGCGAAGAAGCGGCGCCGTACCTCATTGACAAGCAAGGGCGCTACACCGGCCAGGTAATCGCGGCAGTGCACCCGGCCAATACCGATGAAGTGGCGGCGGTGGTGCGTGCCTGCGTGGCCTTGAGCGCGCCCATCGTGGTGCAGGGCGGCAACACCGGTCTGATGGCCGGCGCCACGCCGGACGCCAGCGGGCGCTCGGTGTTGCTGTTGCTCGACCGCATGGACCGCGTACGCACTGTCGATACCGACAACGACACCCTCACGGTGGAAGCCGGCTGCATCCTGCAGAACATCCAGGACGTGGCGCGCGATGCCGATCGCTTGTTCCCGTTGAGCCTCGGCGCCGAAGGCAGTTGCACCATCGGCGGCAACCTCGGCACCAATGCCGGCGGCACAGCGGTATTGCGTTACGGCAATACCCGCGAGCTGACCCTGGGCCTGGAGGTGGTGACTGCCGAAGGCGAGATCTGGCATGGCCTGCGCGGTTTGCGCAAGGACAACACCGGCTACGACCTGCGTGATTTGTACATCGGCAGCGAAGGTACGCTGGGGATTATCACGGCCGCCACCTTAAAGCTGTTCCCGCTGCCGAAAGCCCAGGCTACGGCGCTATTAGCCTTTGATGAACTGGCCCAAGCGGTGGCGTTTTTGTCCCATGCCCGCGCTGGCTTTGGCGCCAACCTGACGGCCTTTGAACTGCTGACCGCTGATTGCCTTGCGTTGTTGCGCGAACAATTTCCGGACGGTCCGCAGCCTTTTAAAACGGCGAGCCAGCCCTGGTTTGCGTTGATTGAACTCTCGGATAACCACGGCGAAAGCCACGCCCGCGAGGCCTTCGAGCGGGTGCTCGGCGATGCCTTCGAGCAGCAACTGCTCAGTGACGCCTTGATCGCCGAGAGCCTGGCGCAAAGCGAGGCGCTGTGGCTGCTGCGCGAGAACATGAGCGAGGCGCAGAAGCGCGCCGGGCGCAACATGAAGCACGATATCTCGGTGCCGATTTCCCAGGTTGTGGCCTTCGTTGCCCACACCGACGCGCTGCTGCAACAGCATTTCCCCGGCGTGCGCAACTTCACCTTCGGCCACCTGGGCGACGGCAACCTGCATTACAACGTGGCACACCCATTGGATTCGACGGTGGACGCACACATGGCTCACTACGCCGAGTTAAGCGCGTTGGTGCATGACAGCGCCCATGCCCACGGCGGCTCGATCAGTGCCGAGCATGGCATCGGTCAGCGCAAGGTCGGCCTGCTCAGCCGCTACAAGAGCCCGGTGGAGCTGGACCTGATGCGCCGCATCAAGCAGGCGCTCGACCCGCTCAACCTGCTCAACCCGGGCAAAGTCCTTGAGGTGCAGCCATGACCGTACGTTTGTCCAAACGCGTGCAGCGCGTGTCGCTGTCGGCCAACGCCGCGGCCAAATCCCGCGCCACCGAATTGCGTGACACTGGCCGCGATATCCTCGACCTCACCACCGGCGAGCCGGATTTCGACACCCCGGAACACATCAAGCAAGCCGCCTACACCGCCATCGCGGCGGGCGCCACCAAGTACACGCCGACGCCGGGCGTAAAGGCGCTGCGCCTGGCTGTGCAACGCAAACTGGCCGGGGAAAATCACCTGGACTACCCACTGGCGTCCATCGTGATTGCCAACGGCGCCAAGCAAATCATCTTCAATGCTTTCGCCGCCACCTTGGATGAAGGCGATCAAGTGTTGGTGCCGACGCCTTACTGGCCGTCGTTTCCGGACAGCGTGCGCTTCAACGGCGGCGAACCGGTGTTCATCGAATGTGGGCTGGAGCAGGGCTGCAAGTTGCTCCCGGCCGAGTTGCAACAACACATCACTGAGCGCACGCGCTGGTTGATTCTGAATGGCCCGGGCAACCCCAGCGGCGCGATCTACAGCGACACCGAATTGCAGGCGTTGGCCGAGGTGCTGCGTCGCCATCCCCAGGTGCTGATCCTGCTGGATGAACTGTACGAGCACATCCGCTTCGATGGTCGCCCGGCCCAGAGTCTGCTGAACGTCGCGCCGGACCTGCAGGACCGTTGCCTGCTGGTCGGCGGTGTGTCCAAGACCTACGCCATGACTGGCTGGCGCATCGGCTTCGGTGCCGGGCCGAAAACCCTGACCGATGCGATGGCTGTGGTGCAATCCCAATCCACCTCCGGCGCATCATCGGTAGGGCAGGCGGCGGCGTTGGCCGCTTACAGCGGCGGGTTGGATTTCCTCGCTGAGCAGGTCGCGGCTTACCAGTTGCGGCGAGACATTTTGGTCACGGCCCTTAACGGTGTCGAGGGCCTGGAAGTCCTTGAGCCTCAGGGCGGCTTCTTTGTATTCGTGCGTTGCGCCGGGCTGCTGGGGCGCCGCCGCCCGGACGGCCAGCGCGTGGACAACGACGGCGATGTGGTCGCCTGGCTGCTGGAGGAGGGTGTAGCCGGTGTGGCGGGCAGTGCCTATGGCTTGTCGCCGTGGTTTCGCTTATCCATCGCCACGGCGACCGACAGCGTGGCCGAGGCCGGGCGGCGTATCGCGGCAGCCTGCGGAAAGTTGCGATGATGGAGCTTTTCGTCCATTGGGCCGCAGGCTTTGGCCTGAACTACACCTTCCTGCTGGACGCCTACCAGCGCGGCAGCCTGGTACAAGGCGCGCTGACCACCGGCCTGTTGTGCCTGTTCACGATCATAGGCAGCCTGCTGGCGGGTATCAGCCTGGCGGCGATGCTCACCTGCGGCAACCCGTGGCTGGCCAAGCCGGCGCGGGTGTTTGTCGAGGTCACGCGCAATACGCCGACGCTGGTGCAGCTGTATTGCGCGTTCCTGGTGCTGAACATGTTGCTGACCCAGGCGGTCGGCGCGGCCAACCCGCTGACGCCGTTTGCCTGGGTGGTGATTGTGATCTCCCTGCACAAAGGCGCGTTCCATGCCGAGGCCTTGCGCGCCGGGATCGAAGCGGTGCCCGCCGTCACACTTGAAGCAGCCAGTTCCCTGGCGTTCAGCAGCCGTCAATTGCTTTGGAATGTGCAGTTGCCCCTGGCGGTGCGCTTTGCCTTGCCGTCGCTGATCAACAACCTGATCGACCTGGTGAAGATGACCGCCGTGGCCTCCGCGATCGCGGTGGGCGACATCACCTACGCCGCGATCATGATCTGGACCCAGAGCGACAACGTGCTGGAACTGATGATCCTGATCCTGAGTTTCTTCGGCCTGCTGAGTTTTATCGTCAATTGTGTGGGGCGCTGGCTGGAAGCGCGCCTGAGGATGCCCGGCTATGGCCATTGATTCATTTCCGGTGCTGTCGGCGTTGTGGCAGTGGTCACCGGCGCTGGTGGCGGGCTTCGGCCAGAACATCCTGATCAGCCTGTTGGCGATTGCCATCGGCTCGTTGCTCGGCCTGTTGATCGGTGCGCTGGCGTTATCGCCGGTGGGGATTGTTGCGCGACTGTGGGTGCAGGTGTTTCGCAATGCGCCGTGGCTGGTGCTGATCTATTTCACCACCTACGTGTTCCCGTTCGAAATTCATATTGGCAGCAGTTACGTGTCGTTTCCCGACTGGGTCAAGGTCACCATCGGCCTGGCCTTGCCGGCGAGTGCCAACGTCGCGGAGATCTTCCGGGGTGCCATCGGTTCGATTCCCAGCACCCAGTGGGAAGCCGCACGCTCGCTGGCGTTTACCCGCGGGCAGTTGTTCCGTTCGATCATCCTGCCGCAGTGCTTTAAGCGCATGCTGCCGCCGTGGATGAACCTGTATGCGGTGGTCACCATGGGCACGGCGCTGGCGTCACTGGTGGGTGTGCATGACGTGATCGACACCGCGCAGATCGCCAGCAATACCGTGAACCTGACCGGTTTTACCGTGGTGATCTACCTGAGCCTGCTGGTGTTGTTCTTCGCCTATTGCTACCCGATTTCCCGTCTCACCCAACACCTGGAGCGCCGTTATGCCTTCTATTGAACCCCTGGTGAGCCTGCGGGATATCCACCTGTCATTCGGCAGCAACCCGGTGCTCAAGGGCATCGACCTGGAGGTGCACCGGGGTCAAGCGGTCTCCATTATCGGCCCGTCGGGTTCGGGTAAGTCCACCATTCTGCGTTGCATTACGGGGTTGTTGCAGCCGCAGCGCGGCACCATTCGTGTGGGTGACACCCGTGTGGACACCCTGACGCAGGAAACCCAGCGTATCGAGTTGCGCAAGCGCGTCGGCTTTGTGTTCCAGCAATACAACCTGTTCCCGCATTTATCCGTTTTGGAAAACCTGGTGATTGCGCCGCGCAAAGTGTTGGGCCGCAACCGTGCAGACGCCGAGAAAGACGCACGAGCGCTGTTGGCCAAAGTGCGCATGGAGCACAAGGCCGACGCCTATCCGGGCCAGTTGTCCGGCGGCCAGCAGCAGCGCGTGGCGATTGCCCGTGCCCTGGCAATGCGCCCGGAGCTGATCCTGTTCGATGAAGTGACCTCGGCGCTGGACCCGGAAACCGTCGGTGAAGTGCTGACGGTGATCCGCGAGCTGACCGAAGAGGGCATGACCTGCGTGCTGGTCACCCATGAAATGCGCTTCGCCGAAGAGATCAGTGACTTGGTGTACTTCACTGAAAACGGCGTGATTGTCGAGCACGGCAGCGCAGCCCATATTTTCCAGAACCCGAGCAGCGAACGCACCCAGACGTTCCTGCGTCATGCCCTGGGCGATTCGGGGCGCCGTGGCCCCATCGCCCACGACCCGTACCTGTTGACCAATTTGAGCCGTTACAGCCTGTCAGTCTGATAAGAGGAATACCGTCATGAGTAGCGTAAACCGTGCCGCCGTTATCGAGGCGTTTTTGCAGCAGATTCGCGTCATCAACCAGCGCGGCGTAGACCGTGCGGCCCTGGTGGAAATCGTCAGCCTGCTGGAAAACCTGGCTGAGCGTCGCGACCTGTTCAACTTCGACGAATTTCCCGCGCCGGTGCCAGGGCAGGGCAGCACAGCGTTTCGCTATCGTTTGAATGACGACGGTGACACCCCGACGCTGTACCTCAACTCGCTGTTGCCAGGCAAAAGCACGATCGCGCATAACCACGAGACCTGGGCAATCATCAGTGCGATCGAAGGCCAGGAAATCAATTACGTCTACGCGCGCAATGACGAGGGCCGTGAGCCGGGGTTCACCACCCTGACCCTTGAGAAAGAAGTGATTGTGCAGCCGGGCACGTCGATCTCGTTTCTCGGTGCAGACCTGCACGGTATTCGTGTCGAAGGCGAGCAGGCGACCTTGCATTTCCACCTCTACGGCTTGCCGCTGGAATCGCTGAACGGCCGGTACGGCGTGGAAGCTGACGGTCGCATCCTCAATTACAACGCCTCGCAGATGGCGCCGTCGATCAAGGCCTATTTGTAAGCACGCCAACGATCAAATGCGGGCGGGGGCTTGCTCCCGAAAGCATCGGGTCAGACACATCAGCATCGCCTGATACACCGCATTCGCGAGCAAGCCCGCTCCCACATTGGGTGCAGCGTTCATCCCAGGGGTTTTTATGATTGATCTGTATTACTGGCCAACGGGCAACGGCCTCAAAGTCGGCATCCTGTTGGAAGAGTTGGGGCTTGAATACCGCCTGCTGCCGGTGAATATCCGCGAAGGCGAGCAAAAGCAGGCGAGCTTCCAGCGCATCAGCGCCAATGGGCGGATTCCGGCCATTGTCGACCATCGCACCGAAACGCCGCTGAGCCTGTTTGAGTCCGGGGCGATCCTCAATTACCTGGCTGACAGCGCCGGGCAATTCCTGCCGCCGGCCGGGAGTGCCGCGCGGCAAAAGGTGCAGGAATGGCTGTTCTGGCAGGTCGGGCATATCACCCCGTACCTGAGCCAGTTGCAGCTCTTCAAGGAGAAGGCGCCGGAGCCGATTCCGTTCGCCCTCGACCTGCTGAATGCCGAGGCCACGCGCCTCTATGGCGTGCTCGAACAGCGCCTGGCCGAGGTGCCGTATGTGGCCGGTGAATACTCGGTGGCGGATATGGCGATCTTTCCGTGGATTCAGCCGCTGCGCCAGGGCCAGGCATTGGCGGACTACCCACATATCCAGGCCTGGCGCCTGCGCATCAAAGCGCGACCGGCGGTGCAGCGGGCCTATGCCAAGGGACTCGAAGTGGCACCCGGCGAGCGCTCGTTGGCGTTGCAGTAACTCTTTTCTTAACTTGTTGGGACTTCCATGAGCCAGACCATCACCCCACGTCAACTGCAGCAATGGCTGTTCGACGGGCAGGAAATCGCCGTATTCGACGTGCGCGAACACGGGCAATACGGCGAAGCCCACCTGTTCCACGGGGTGAACCTGCCCTATAGCCGCCTGGAGCTGGACGTGCGCCGGCTGGCGCCGAACCCCCAGGTGCGTCTGGTGATTTACGACCAGGACGGCGGTGAGGTAGCGGCGCGCACGGCAGAGCGTTTACACGCCCTGGGCTACAGCGGTGTGCAGGTGCTCGAAGGCGGCGCCGATGGCTGGCAAGCGGCGGGTTTGCAGCTGTTTGCGGGGGTGCACGTGCCGTCCAAGGCCTTTGGCGAATTGGTCGAAGAGGCCAGCCACACACCCTATGTCACCGCGCGGCAATTGGCCGAGTGGCAGGCGCGTGGCGAGCCTCTTGTGGTGCTGGACGGTCGGCCGTTTGATGAATACCGCAAGATGACTATTCCCGGCTCCATCTGCTGCCCGAACGGGGAATTGGGCTACCGTGTGCATGACCTGGTGCCCGATGAGCGCACGCCAATCGTGATCAACTGCGCCGGGCGTACCCGCAGCATTATCGGCGCGCAGACGTTGATCAACCTGGGGCTGAAGAACCCGATCTACGCCTTGGAAAACGGCACGCAGGGTTGGTACCTGGAAGACTTTGCCCTGGAACACGGCAGCACCCGGCGTTACGCCGATCAGGTCAGCACCGACCTGGCCCAACAACGCCAGGCCGCTCGGCAGCTGGCTGAGCGGGCAGGGGTGGTCAGTGTGTCGGCGGATCAGGTCCGGCAATGGGCGGATGACGCGCAGCGCAGCCTGTTCTTGTGTGACGTACGCACTGCCGAAGAATTTGCCCTCGGCAGCTTGCCGGGCGCGCAACACACGCCGGGCGGGCAATTGATCCAGTCCACCGACTTGTACATCGGCGTGCGCCACGCGCGCATTGTGCTGGTGGACAGCGACGGCGTGCGCGCGCCGATTGTTGCCAGTTGGCTGCGCCAGTTGGGGCATGAGGCTTACGTGCTGAGCGGGGGTATCGACAGTGGCCTGGTGCTGCCGCTTGTGCAGCCGGTGGCGTACCAGCCGTTGCCGTTGATCAGCGCCCAGGCGCTGGCGTTGGCGTTAAACAATGTGAACCTGATCGATCTGCGGCCGAGCATGGTGTACCGCAAAGGGCATATTGCGGGTTCGCAATGGTCGATTCGTTCACTGTTGAAGACTGATCATCGACCTTTAGTGCTGGTCGCGGATGATCCCGCCTTGGCGGCATTCGCAGCCGCCGGCTTGCCTGCAAGGCTGCTCGACGGCGGCTTCAGTGCCTGGGCGGCTGCCGGCCTGCCGGTTAACGCAGACCCGCAAACCCCGCGCGATGCACAGTGCATCGACTTCCTGTTTTTCACCCACGACCGCCACAGCGGCAACAAGGATGCCGCCCGCCAATACCTGGCCTGGGAAATCGGCCTGTTGGCGCAGATGAGCGAAGCGGAAATCGCCAGCCTCAAGCCCCTGGCGCCGCCGTCGCGCGTGCGTACTCGGCTGATCCACGCCGCGCGTACCGAAAAGGGCCATGGCGCTCGTGCGGTGAATGTGCCGGTCTCCCGTTTGAGCACTGTGCTGTTTGATAACCTCGCACAGATGCGCGACGCACGCGCTCGCCGCGACAGCGAGCGCGTGCTGAGCTACGGCGCGCGCGGCAACCCGACGTCGCATGCGCTGGAAGACCTGGTGACTGAGCTTGAGGGTGGCCATCGCACACGGCTTTACGGCACCGGCCTGGCGGCAGCGGCGCAGGTGTTTCTGGCTTATCTGCGTCCTGGCGATCATGTGTTGATCACTGACGCGGTGTATTCCCCGGTGCGCAAACTGGCCCGTGAGTTCCTGCAGCCGTTCGGTATTGACGTTAGCTACTTCTCGCCGGAGGGCGAGGGTTTGGAGGCGCAGTTGCAAGCCAATACCAAGCTGGTTTACGCCGAAGTGCCGGGCTCATTGCTGTATGAACTGTGTGACCTGCCGGCGATTGCGGCGCTGTGCAAACCGCGTGGCATCCTGTTGGCGGTCGATAACACCTGGGGCTCGGGCTACCTGTATCGGCCGCTGGCATTGGGCGCGGACATTTCGATCATGGCCCTGACCAAATACCTGGGCGGCCACAGCGATGTGATGATGGGCAGTGTGTGCACCACCGAGGCAGCCTGGCCGGCGCTGGGCAAAATGAGCGACACCTTCGGCAACGCGGTGAGCGCCGACGATGCCTACCTGATTCTGCGCGGCGCACGCACGTTGGCTTCGCGCCTGGATGTGCATGAGCGCCAGGCTGTGGACATTGCTCATTGGTTGCAGGCGCAACCGCAGGTCAAGCGGGTGTTCCATCCTGCATTGCCGGAGCACCCGGGCCATGCGTTGTGGCGTCGGGATTTCAGCGGCAGCAATGGTTTGTTGTCGTTTGAATTGGCGAACCCAGACCCGGCTTGTATCGAGCGTTTTATCGACGGCTTGCAACTGTTCGGCTTGGGCGCGTCGTGGGGCGGTTATGAAAGCCTGGTCACCGTGGCCAATACCCAGGACCGGGACAGTGCGGCGGATCGCGGGCTTAACCCGGTGGTGCGCCTGCATATCGGCCTGGAAGATGTGGCGGCATTGATTGAGGATTTGCAGCGCGGGTTTGCACTTGCAGGCTGAGTGATGATCGCTCCCACGCCAGGTGGGAGCGATCCGCCGGTCAGCGTTTGACCGGGGTTGGCAATGTCACGAGGTTGACGTAGCCGTCCCAGAACTTCTGCTGATCGACGCCAAACACCACGTTGGCTTTCTGCGTACCGACCGGTGCGCCTTTTTTGTAGCCCAGTGCACGGCCGTAGTCGGCGCCGAAGGTCGCGTCTACGTCCACCCATAACTCGCGGGATTCGGTGACGATTTGCGGGTTGACCAGGAACAGTGCGGGCAAACTGTCCCAGGTAAAGCTGTGGTAGCTCGGGTCTTTGTCGAACAGCGGCCCGAACTCGTGCTGGTAGAGGTCGGCAATCGCGCCTTTCTGGGCAATCACGCGCTGGTAAACCGATTTGTCGAAGGTGACTTTCTCGCACACATCATTCGGGAAAATCACGTGTTCGATCGGTGAGCGCAACACGATCTTCGCGGCCTCCGGGTCGAACCACCAGTTGAATTCCGCCGCCGGCGTGGTGTTGCCCGGGATCTCCAGGGCGCCGCCCATGTACACGATGCGCTTGATCAGCGGCACGATGTCCGGCGCCGAGCGAATCGCCAGGGCGACGTTGGTCAACGGGCCGACGGCGAGAATGGTCACCTGGTGCGGGTTGGCCCGCACGCTTTGCACGATGAACTGCGCGGCGGTCTCGCTGCGCAGTTGGGTGTGAGTGGCCAGGCCATCCGGTGGCGCGATCAGTTGCGAGGGCGAGGTAGGGCGCGGGTGTTTGAACGCCCCCGGCCAGCCGGCGCCAAACAACGCTTTCTCGGCCTCGTAGGTGGCGTAGTCATGCAGCAGCGGGTAGGCGGCGCCCGAGTAGACGCCCACCTCTTTTTCCACGCCCATGCGTTCCACGGCCTTGAGGGCATCGACTTGCTCCTGGTCGACCCAGGCATTACCGCTGACCAGGGTCATGCCCAGCAGGTCGATGCGTTTTTGCGCATGCAACTGGGCAAGCATGATAAAGGCCTGGCCGTCATCGTTGAGCACGTTGAAGTCGGTGTCGAAAATGACTTTTTCGGCCGCCTGCGCAGTGCCGGTACACAGGCCGACGGCGACAAACAGCGCACAGCTTTTAAGGAAAGCTTGCATGGTGATTCATCCGCAAGAATTGTTGTTGTTAACGGTTCACCAGTTTCGCCGGCAAGGCGATGACCAGGAAGCTGCTGAGGATCAGGCAGCCGGCGAAGAACCACAAGGCGCCGGCGCTGCTGCCTGTGACGTCGATCGCCACGCCCATCAACGAGTTGCTCACCAGGCCGGCGATATTCGCCAGCGAGCACGCCAGGGCGAAACCGGTAGCCGCCGCCGTGCCTTTGAGAAAGGTCGCCGGCAGGCTGAAAAACACCGGTACGGCGCCGATGATCGCGGCCGAGGCGATGGCGAACAACAGCACCGTCGCAACCACGTTGTGGGTGAAGAATGTGCTGGTGGCCATCGCTGCTGCGCCGATGAGGAACGGCACGATGATGTGCCAGCGGCGTTCACGGTGTTTGTCCGAGCTGGCGCCGATCAGCAGCATGCCGAGCAAGGCCGCCACACTCGGCAATGCGGTGAGTATGCCGATATGGAAAGTATCGGTAATGCCCGCATTGCGGATGAATGTCGGCATCCAGAACCCCATGGCATAGGCGCTGAGCAGGATCGAAAAGTCGATACCGCCGAGCATCCACACTTTGAGGTTGAAGAACCCATCGCGGAAGCTGTGCTTGCTGCCGCTTGCGTCGGCGTCGTCCTTGCGCAGTTCGCTTTCAAGCAAGGCCTTTTCCTCGTCCGACAGCCATTTGGCTTGCTGGAAGCTGTTAGGCAGCGCCCAGAAGGTCAGCACGCCGAGCAACACACTGGGCACCGCTTCAATCAGGAACAGCCACTGCCAGCCACGCAACCCGCCCATGTTGTCGAAGTGGCCCATGATCCAGCCGGACAGCGGGCCGCCGATCACGCTGGACAGCGGCAGGCCGATCATGAACAGCGCGATGATGCGCCCGCGTCGATGGGTGGGGAACCAGGTGGTGAGGTAATACAGCACGCCGGGCAAAAAGCCCGCTTCGGCGGCGCCGAGCAGAAAGCGCAGGATGTAGAACTGGGTGGTGGAGGTGACCAGCATGGTGCAGGCCGAGAGCAGGCCCCAGGTGATCATGATGCGCGCGATCCAGAGCTTCGCGCCGACCCGTTCCAGGATCAGGTTGCTCGGCACTTCAAAGAGGATGTAGCCGACGAAGAACAAGCCGGCGCCGAGGCCAAACGCGGTTTCGCTGAAGTGCAGCTGGTCGAGCATCTGCAACTTGGCGAAGCCGATGTTGATGCGGTCGAGGTAGGCGGCCAGGTAGCAGAAACACAGGAACGGAATCAGCTTCCAGGTGATCTTGTGGTAAAGCGTGGTAACGGGGTCGGCGACCGTGGTCGCGGGCGCTGCATTCGCAATGGGCATTGGGGTGTCTCCCGGCGGTGGCTTATGGTTTTTATACAGCCGCTTTTGTTCGAGCACTTCGGAGTGCTGTAAAAGCGACTTCCAAAGGCAGTGTCAGAAGACTGAGGTATTTTTGGTTGGGCATTCACCTCGGGCGAGCTCCCACAGGGATCGGCTCCCATTAGGTGAATGCATTTCCAGGCCGGACCTCAGTTTTTTCAAGACCACGCTCTATGGCGCAGTTCTTAATAACGTCTTATTGCTCCCTGAACTTGCGCATCGCCTCCTGCTTGCTCACCACGTCGCCATACTTGCTGTCGATATCAAACAAGTTGGCTTCGTGGGGTGCGGGGTGTCGGTCGCCGACGCATTCGCGCACGACGATGGTGCGAAACCCGTGTTGCACCGCATCCACTGCGGTGGCACGAATGCAGCCGCTCGTGGAACAGCCGGCCAGCACCACGGTGTCGATGCCTTGGGCGTGCAGCATCGGGGCCAGGCTGCTGCCGAAAAATGCACTGGCGTATTGCTTGGTGATCACCACTTCATCGGCCCGGGGCAAGACCTCGGGGCAGAACGCCGCGAGTGGGTTGCCGTCGACCATGTCCTTCATCACCGGGGCTTTCTTGACCCAGATACCGCCGTCGGCGAAGTGGCCGGGATGGTAGCGGATATTGGTGTGCACCACCGCAATCCCGTGCTTGCGGGCAGTGGCCAACAGTTCGACGCTTTCAGTCACGGCAATTGCAACCTCGGGGGCGTATAGCGGCGCGCCTTCGGTGGTGTAGCCCTGCATGAAGTCGATCATCAGCAGCGCGGCTTTTTTGCCGAAGCCAATGCGGTTGCCCCATACGCCCTGGTAGTTGGCGTCGGCGGATTGTTCGCTCATCGCAAAACTCCTCAATACGCGCCGGAGAGCAGGGCGCCGGCCCCTGGAACGATCGGCTCCAGGTTGAGCGCCTTGAGCATGGCGTAGGTGGTGGCGATGGCGGCGGTGAGCACCGGTTTGCCGGTTTGCGCCTCGACCTTGGCCACCACCGGCAGCGACTGCATCTGCACGCAGGCCGAGAGCACGATCACGTCGACGCCTTGCAGGTTCATACCCGCGACGATGGCCGGCAGGTTGGCCGGGTCGTGGCGCGCCACGTCGAGGTTGTCGGGGATCTCCAGGGCGCGCCAGTCGACCACGTCAAAGCCTTCTTCGCGGATGTAGTTCACCACCAGCTCGGTCAGCGGCTTCATGTACGGCGCGACAATCGCGATGCGCTTGGCGCCCATGACTTTCAGGCCTTCGATCAGCGCACCGGCGCTGGTGATGACCGGGGCGTTGGCATCGTTATCCGCCGTGGCCTTGCGCAGGCGCTGCTCGGCGTTGCGGTGATAACCGAGCCCCATGGCCATGATCGCCACCAGGCAGGCGTAACCCAGCACGTCGACCTTGGCATCGGACAGTTCAACGGCGCAACGGTCGGATTCGCCGTCCATCGCCGCCAGTTCTTCTTTGCGCACTTGCTTCATGCGCATGCGGCTGGAGTGAAAGGTAAAGCGCTCGGGGCGAATCGCCTGGCGCGCGGTGAGCATCGCCGGGATCTCGGTTTCCATGGTGGTGTTGGAACTCGGCACGATCTGGCCGATGCGGTAAGGCTTCTGCATGGTGGTCTCCATTCTTATTGTGTGAGGAAGTCGCCGAGGGCGTGGAAGAAACCCTCGAGGTCATCCCACGGAATCATGTGCCCGGCGTTGGGTACGCGGGCGACCTGGATGGCCGGTTGCAGGTCCTGGATTTCGGCGACGTCTTCGTCGAGGATCACCCCGCCGCGTCCGGCCACCATCAACAGGGCAGGGGCCTTGAGGTGGGGCAGGTCCTGGTGGAAGTCCACCGTGTGAAAGTCATTGAAGGCGCGCACGATGGCGGGTTCATAGCAGGTGTGCAGCCATTCGGCGCGCAGCTGCAGTTGCTCTTGCGTCCAGGTGGCGCAGAAAGCGCGCATCGCCTCGGCATCCATTCCAAGCAGGGATTGGCGGATCGAATCGACGTACCACGGCAGTTTGCTCGGGTATTCACGCCGACCGGGGCCAGACACCGGCGGGTCGATCAGCACCACGCGGTTTACGCCCTGGGGATGTTTGACGGCACTGCGCACGGCAAAGCGCGCGCCCATGGAATGGCCGACCAAGTGGTAGCGGTCGAGGTTCAGCGCATCGGCAAACGCACCGATATCCTCGGCGCAGGTGTCCGCGCTGTAATCCAGCTCGGGGCCGGTGGACGACAGGCCGCGTCCGCGTACATCCAGCACATAGGTGTCGAACTGCGCGCCCAGGCGCTGCGCGACAAACCCCCAGGTAATCGCCGGGCTGGTGATGCCCGGGATCAGGATCAGCGCCGGGCCTTTGCCGCCGTAACGCAAGTAGTGCTGGCGAATGCCATTGGCCTGGACGTTGCCGCCATACAGAAAGGTGCTCACGCGGCCACCCCCGACTTCAGTTCCTGGGCGTACAGGTCATAGCCGTAGACCCAGGCCGGGTCTTCCTGGGCGCGCAGCCAGGTGTTGGCGTTGGACACCGCCTGCACGCGGGACGCGCGTTCCTTGCGGTTGGCTTCATACAGCTCGAACGCCGTGCGGTAGTCGCTGATTCCGGTTTCCTGCAGGCAGCGCGTGAGCATGGCGGCATCTTCGATGGCCATTCCGGCGCCCTGGGCCATGTGCGGCTTCATCGGGTGGCAGGCGTCCCCCAGCAATACCAGGCGGCCACGGCTCCACAGCGGTAACGGGTTGCGGTTGCGCAGCGGCCACTTGGTCACGCTTTCGGTGGACTCGATCAGTGCCTGCACAGTGGGGTGATAGCCCTTGAAGGCAGCAAACATCTCTTCGCGGCTGCTGTCGACGAACGCGCCCTGGAAGTCCCATTCGGCATGGGGCACGCCGGTGACGTAGTAGTACTCGTCACGTTTGCCGGTGGTGTAATAGACCATCATGTGACGGTCTTCGGTCCACCACTTGATGCAGTCTTCGAACCTGAGGTCGTACTTGGCCAGTTGGTCGCCACGGATCAGCGCGCGGTGCGCCACCCAGCCGCTGTACAGCGGTTTTTCCACGCCGAGCAGTTCTTCGCGAATCTTCGAATTGATGCCGTCGGCGCCGATCACGATGTCGGCGTAGGTCACTTCACCGTCGGCAAAGGTCAGGCGCACCTGGGTGTCGGTTTCCTCGAGGGTTTCCAGGCGTTTGTTGAAATGCAGCGTGCCGGGTTTGAGGGTGGACATTTGCAAGGCGTGCAGGTCGCCACGGTGCACGGTGATGTAGGAAGCACCGTAGCCAGTGAGGGGAATGCGCGAGAGGTAATCGCCGGTTTCGCCGCAACGGCTGAACCAGTGCTCGGGGTGTGAGCCCATCAGGTCCAGCTGTTGTTCGATGCCCATGCGGCGAAAGATTTTCATGATGTTGGGGCCCATGTGGATCCCCGCGCCCAACCGGGAAAACGCTGGCGCCTGCTCGTAGATGTCGACGTCAAAACCGGCTTGCTGCAACAGGGTGGCCGCTGCGGCGCCGCCCAGGCCGGCACCGACGATAGCGATTTTTTGTGTGCTTCCCATGGGGCGTGATCCTCTCTCTTGGTGATTTCCGGCGGCGTCTGTCCGCAAGGTTTTTAAAGTGTATACGCTCATTTTTTGAAATGGGAAGCCTGTGCTCGCAAAATAATTTTTGGCGAGCAATTGTCATCTGTAACGCTTTTATCCCTTTATCTGTTGGGTTTGTTTCGTATGGTAACGTTGTGGCGCGCTGCTTGCAGTCCGCCAGTAATTCAGGTCTTATCGTTATTAATTGGCGTATACGCTATAAAATTGCACTAAAGTGAAGCGCAGTGCTTGAACGTGGTGCAGCCCAACAGGAGACAGGAAAATGCCGGTAAGCGATTGCGAACTGACCCAGATGTTTGAACACGTGTTGACGCTGTCGAAGGTCGACCCGACCCAAAGCGTTGCCGTGCTCAAGAGCCATTACTCCGACCCGCGCACCGTGCGCGCCGCGATGGATGCAGCGCAGCGCCTGGGGGCCAAGGTGTATGCGGTGGAGCTGCCGGCGTTCAACCATCCCAAGGCGATGGGCAATGACATGACCGCCTACTGCGGCGATACCGCGCTCACCGGCAATATCGCCGCCCAGCGTGCGCTGGAAGCCGCTGACCTGATCGTCGACACCATGATGTTGCTGCACTCGCCGGAGCAGGAGCAGATCCTCAAGACCGGCACGCGCATCCTGTTGGCCGTGGAGCCCCCGGAAGTGCTGGCGCGCATGCTGCCCACCGAAGCAGACAAGGTGCGGGTATTGGCGGCCGAGCAACGACTCAAACAGGCGCGCTCGATTCACGTCAAATCCCGCGCCGGCAGTGACTTTCGTGCGGCATTGGGGCAATACCCGTCAGTGACCGAGTACGGTTTTGCCGATGAGCCGGGGCGTTGGGACCACTGGCCCAGCGGCTTCCTGTTCTCCTGGCCGAATGAAGAAACCGCCGAGGGCGTGCTGGTGCTGGACGTCGGCGACATCCTGCTGCCGTTCAAGACCTACGCGCGCGAGAAAATCACGCTGGAGATCGAAAAGGGCTTTATCACGGCTATTCACGGAGGGTTCGAGGCTGAATACCTGCGTGATTACATGAAGTATTTCAACGACCCCGAGGTGTATGGCATCTCTCATATCGGCTGGGGGTTGCAGCCACGGGCGCAGTGGACGGCCATGGGGCTGCATGACAAGAACGACGGCATGTGCATGGACGCGCGGGCGTTCTATGGCAATTTCCTGTTCTCCACCGGGCCCAATACCGAGGTGGGCGGCACACGCAAGACGCCATGCCATATGGACATTCCGCTGCGGCATTGTGATGTGTATCTGGATGATGAGGCTGTTGTGATTGCCGGTGACGTCGTTGCGCCAGCCGCCTCACTGGCGCGCTGAAGATCCAAAGGTGGGGGCGGGCTTGCTCGCGAAAGCGGTGTGTCCGTTAACCGATGCAGTGGCTGAACCAGCGCATTCGCGAGCAAGCCCGCTCCCACAGGGGTGTCCGGGTTTCTTCAGTGAGAAGCTTGAGTCCATGCATCATCCCCGCCATCATGCCTCCCATTGCTAATCACCCGCCGAGCCCGCCGTGCCTGATTCCTACGTTTTCTCTGAACAAGTTGGCCACCTGCTGCGCAAGGCCTACCAGCGCCACCTGGCGATCTTTCAGCAGAATGTCGGCGACTCCCAACTCACTGCGGTGCAGTTCGTCACCCTGTGTGCGCTGCGCGATCACGGTGCAAGTTCGCTTACCGAACTGGTCAAGGCCACCGCCGTAGACCAGGCGACCATTCGCGGTATTGTCGAGCGGTTAAAGGCCAAGGAGCTGATTACCCTGGAGCCGGACCCGCAGGATAAACGCAAGGTGGTCGTCGACCTTTCCGCTGCCGGTGCCGTGCTGGTAGATCAAACCGTGCCCTGCGCCGCGCAGATCAGCGAGCTGACCATGAGCAACCTCAACCCGGCCGAACGGGTGGCGGTGCTGTTCCTGCTGCGCAAGATGATCGACGATCCGCAGGAATAACTGTGGCGAGCCGGCTTGCCGCGCGTTGGGCGGCGCGGCAGCCCTGAACTAAGCCCGGCGCTGCTTTCTCAGCGCCACAGCACGCTGCCTGAATGGGGCCGCTTCGCCTCTCCACGCGAGGCAAGTCCGCTCGCCACCGCGTGCGTATGCATTCTTTGGCATCGTTTTTGCTCTCGGTTCATGTAGTAGTCACTTCACGCATCAAGTGTGTCGCAAGGCCCCAGGCCGGCGACGCTTTTTTTTGACTGTTTCGTGTAGTAGGCACTTCACCAACTGATACAGGCGAAGCGAATGATCAGCCCACTCATCACAGTAGCGCTTGAGGTCAACGGCGATACCCGAGAAGTCAGCGCCATGGCGGATACGCCGCTGTTGCTGGTGTTGCGCAATGACCTGGCGCTCAATGGCGCCAAATACGGCTGCGGCCTGGGTGAGTGCGGCGCCTGCACCGTGATCATCGATGGCGTGGCGGCGCGTTCTTGTGTGTTCCCCTTGTCGGGTGCGGCAGGGCGAGCGATCGTCACCCTCGAAGGCCTGGGCACCCGCCAGGCGCCGCACCCGGTGCAACAGGCGTTTATCGATGAACAGGCCGCGCAATGCGGCTACTGCCTCAACGGCATGATCATGACCGCCAAGGCCTTGCTCGACCGTAACCCCAACCCCAGTGAAACCGAGGTGCGCAATGAACTCTCGGGCAACCTCTGCCGCTGTGGCACTCATA
This sequence comes from Pseudomonas sp. AP19, assembly GCF_001728855.1. Taxonomy (NCBI): domain Bacteria; kingdom Pseudomonadati; phylum Pseudomonadota; class Gammaproteobacteria; order Pseudomonadales; family Pseudomonadaceae; genus Pseudomonas; species Pseudomonas sp. AP19. The sequence goes on from NZ_LXJP01000069.1 coordinate 28,342, forward strand.
TCGAAATCCTGCGCGCTGTGCTGCGTGCCGCTCACCTCTTGACCGTGGATGGCCGACCATGACCGACACCCCACTTTCCCGTGACCAGTGGCTGGCCAAGGCCGGCGTGTTGCTGGTCGTCGATGATGTGCTGCCGCCTTCGGGCCCGGTGGCCAAGGGCGGCACGCCCACAGTTAAGCCCAAGGAGCTGGGGCTGTTTATCGCCGTCAACGATGACGGTGTGGTCTATGCGTTCAACGGCCATGTGGATCTGGGCACCGGCATTCGCACCTCACTCGCGCAGATCGTCGCCGAAGAGCTGGACCTGAGCCTGGACCAGGTCAAGATGGTGCTGGGGGATACCGAGCGCGCGCCGAACCAGGGCGCGACCATTGCCAGTGCGACTGTGCAGATTTCCGCGATTCCCTTGCGTAACGCGGCGGCCGAAGCGCGACGTTTTTTGCTGGCGCGGGCGGCGGGCCGTTGGGGAGTGAGTACGGGCAGCCTCAAGGTTGAAGCCGGGGTTATCCGCGCACAGGACGGGCGCAGCACGACCTACGGTGAACTGGTCAGCGGCCAGCACGACCAGTTGCGCATCAGCGGTGATGCACCGTTGAAGGCTGTCGAGGATTACCGTCTGGTGGGCCAGGGCGCTGCGCGCGTGGATATCCCCGGCAAGGCCACCGGTGAACTGACCTACGTGCACGACCTGCGCGTGCCGGGCATGCTCCATGGTCGGGTGGTTCGCCCGCCGTATGCCGGGTTGGATTGCGGGGACTTTGTCGGGAACAGCCTGCTGAGCGTGGACGAGGCGTCTATCGCGGATATCCCCGGGATCGTCGCGGTGGTGGTGATTCGGGATTTTGTCGGCGTGGTCGCGTTGCGTGAAGAGCAGGCGATCAAGGCCGCCCAAGCGTTACAGGTGCACTGGAAACCCTGGAACAACGCCTTGCCGGACATGAGTGATGTCGAGCAGGCCATCCGCGACAACCCGCGGGTGCGGCGCACAGTGCTTGACCAGGGCCATGTCGATGCCGCCCTGGCCGGCGCCAGCCAGCGCATGCCGCGCAGTTACCTGTGGCCGTACCAGATGCATGGCTCGATTGGCCCCTCGTGTGGCGTGGCTGATTACCAGGCAACGGGCAGTCGAGTGTGGTCCGGCAGCCAGAACCCCCACCTGTTACGGGCGGATCTGGCCTGGTTGCTTGAGTGCGACGAAAGCCTGATCGACGTCATCCGCATGGAAGCCGCCGGTTGCTACGGGCGCAATTGTGCCGATGATGTGTGCGCCGATGCCTTGCTGTTATCCCGCGCGGTGGGCAAGCCGGTGCGCGTGCAACTGACCCGCGAACAGGAACACCTGTGGGAGCCCAAGGGCACGGCGCAGTTGATGGATGTGGACGGCGGCCTCAACGCCGACGGCAGCATTGCCGCCTATGATTTCGAAACCAGCTACCCCTCCAACGGCGCGCCAACCCTGGCGCTGTTGCTCACCGGCCGCGTCGAGCCGGTGGCGGCGATGTTCGAGATGGGCGACCGCACCTCGATCCCGCCGTATGACATCGAGCATATGCGCGTGACCATCAACGACATGGCGCCCATCGTGCGCGCGTCGTGGATGCGCGGCGTGTCGGCCTTGCCCAATACCTTTGCCCACGAATCCTATATCGACGAACTGGCGTTTGCCGCCGGTGTCGACCCGGTGGAATACCGCCTGCGCTACCTCAAGGATCAGCGCGCCATCGACTTGGTGAAGTCCACGGCTGAACGCGCCCATTGGTCACCGCGCACCGCGCCGATGCAAACCGCGAATGAAGACCACCTGCTGCGCGGCCGGGGCTTTGCCTACGCGCGTTACATCCACAGCAAGTTCCCCGGTTTTGGCGCAGCCTGGGCGGCCTGGGTGGCGGATGTGGCCATCGATAAGCAGACCGGCGACGTGTCGGTAACGCGCGTGGTGATCGGCCATGACTCAGGGATGATGATCAACCCGGCGGGCGTGCAGCATCAGATTCACGGCAATGTGATCCAGTCCACCAGCCGGGTGCTCAAAGAGCGCGTGACCTTTGAAGAGTCGACCGTGGCAAGCAAGGAGTGGGGCGGTTACCCGATCCTGACGTTCCCCGAAGTGCCGCAGATCGATGTGCTGATGATGCCGCGTCAGGACCAGCCGCCGATGGGCGCCGGTGAATCGGCGTCGGTGCCGAGCGCGGCGGCAATTGCCAATGCGATTTATGACGCCACCGGCATTCGTTTTCGCGAGCTGCCCATCACGCCCGAGCGGGTCTTGGCCGCGCTGAACGCCGGGACGCTGGGCGAACCTGCCAAGTCGCCGGTAACCCGCAAAAAATGGTGGTTCGGCGCAGTGTTCGCAACCTTGGGCGCGGTGCTGGCCACGGCCTGGCCGTTTCAGCCTGAAATCGCGCCGATAGCACCGCCCAGTGCCGGCACCTGGTCCAAGGCCACCCTGGAGCGCGGGCGTTTGCTGGCGGCGGTGGGTGATTGCGCGGTCTGCCATACGGCACCGGGCGGGGCGACCAACGCCGGCGGGCTGGCGATGCAGACGCCCTTCGGCACGTTGTACAGCAGCAATATCACCCCCGATGTGAAGACCGGGATCGGCGCCTGGTCCTACCCGGCATTCGAGCGCGCGATGCGCGACGGTATCGGCCGCGATGGGCGCAATTTGTATCCGGCGTTTCCCTATACGGCGTTTCGCAATATCAACGAGGCGGACATGCAGGCGCTGTATGCCTACCTCATGTCGCAGGCGCCGGTGAGCCAGGCGCCGACGCCGAATGCGCTGAAATTTCCGTTCAATATCCGCCCGTTGATGGCCGGTTGGAATGCGCTGAATTTAAGGCGCGCAGAAGTGACCCCGCAGCCTGAACGCGGTGAGCAGTGGAACCGCGGCAATTATCTGGTCAATGGCCTGGGGCACTGCGCGGCGTGCCATTCGCCGCGTAACCTGTTGGGTGCGGAGAAGGGCGGTAAGGCGTTCCTCGCCGGTGGCCGTGTCGATGGGTGGGAGGCGCCGGCATTGGCCGGTTTATCGAAAGCCCCGACGCCGTGGACTGAAGAGCAGTTGTTCAGCTACCTCAGCACGGGTTATTCCGACGCCCATGGCGTGGCGGCGGGGCCGATGGGGCCGGTGGTGAGTGAGCTGTCGAAGTTGCCCAAGGCGGATATCCGCGCGATGGCGGTGTATTTGGCTTCGCTCAACGGCGAAGCGGTGGCGCAAGTGCAGGGTGTGGCAGCGGCGGCTGTGCCGAATCCGAATGGCCGTCGGGTGTTCGAAGGGGCGTGCAAGGCGTGCCATGCTGATGGCGTGGGGCCGAAGTTGTTCGGTGTCAGTCCGTCTTTGGCGAGCAATACCAATGTGCACAGTGACCAGCCGGATAATTTGATCAAGGTGATTCTGCAAGGTATCAGCGCGCCGGCGACCAAGGATTTGGGGTATATGCCGGGCTTCAAGGACAGTTTGTCCACTGCCCAAGTGGCGGATCTGGTGGCTTACCTGCGTGGGCAATTTGCGCCGAATGCGCCGGGCTGGGAAGGGCTGGAACAGACGGTTGCGCACTTGCGGGCCAATCCTGGTACTCACTGATGTTTCAAGGTGGATGACGGTCGGTTGCTTTGAGCCTGTGAGGGGGGGATTGAGTACATATCCGTTGCTGCGGTCACGGCCACCTATGGTTCCGCTCTTACA
>NZ_LXJP01000070.1:0-31898 GCF_001728855.1 Pseudomonas sp. AP19
TAAATCAAGGGCTTGCAGCGATGCAGGCCCTTGTTTTTTGCGCTAGACGTAACAAGCGACGTAATAAGCAGTCCCTATGCCATCCCCAGGCGTGGGGCCCGGTCGTCGGAATGTCCCAGCGGCGGACGTCTTCGCACACAGCACCGCGCAACCCGGGAAGCCATCCATACCAGGGCGGGCTTTCTAAAATGTGCTTATGCCGAAAAAAAGAGTGATAAAGGTAATATTGCAGCCCGAACCAAGCTGTAAGCCACGGCCTATAAGGCTTGGAGCGGTATTCGGGAAAGGTGATATTTAAGTGATATAGAAGTAATTGTATTACTCTTTTATAAGGTGATATTCCTAACTTACCAAACCCAATGAAACCGGGGGTTTGGCCGGAATATTACTTTTCATATCACTCCATATCACTTCTCAATGTGATATCTGAACCCCAATAAAACCGTGGTCTCCAGCCGATTTCCGATCGTCTCTTGCCGTTATTACTCTTTTTAAAATGGCCACCCCCCACCTGGGAATCTCTATCATCTAATAGGCGTTTTTCTGCACGGCAGATCCAAATCTAAGAAGCTCCGAAAAGCTCCCGATGCAGTGCGCACAAATGAAATGGGCCCGGATCGCTACAGACCACGCAAATCGAGGGCTGTAGAGATATTCCCCTCTATCCGCACGTACGCAGTTGCCGCCTCAAATAGATCCGTCGCATTTTCGAAAACTCCGCAATCCGAGCGTTTTCAAATTTTTCGACCAATGAAGTCGGGGACTTTAGCTGATCCCCGTTCGTGCCCGTTCAAGACACCTCTTTGCAAACCCGCTGCATTTCTGTTCAAAATTTTGCAATCTGTGAAATTGCCGATCACCCGCAGAGCCCCCCGGCCCGCCTGGGCTGCAGGTTTGTTTGCACTGCCTCCCGCTTTGCACAAAAAAAGGACGCAAACCCCGTCGGCGGGAGGGGGATAAGTGCTTTTTCGGAAAGATTTTTTCAAACGCGGCGGTTTCTCGCGCTCAGCCGTCGCAGTTCGTCGGATCAGTCACGCACTGGAATGGCATGACCATATACTGGTTGCATATACAGTTAAGCGCAGAGCCATCACCATGAACTTCAACCTCGGCTCCCCAGCCATTACGAAACGCGCCTGGCACGCATTACTGCAGGATCAGGCGGAGTTGTTGAGACATCCCGCGACACACCACAAAGCCTTGATCCAGAACGCGCACGCGCTCCATCGAGCGGGATCAATTGACCGCTATGAGTTAAGCGACTTTCTGGAACAAGCGGATGGAGCCCTGGCCTATGCCGTTGAAGCACTCTTAGATGAGCCCTGGAGCGAATAGGAGGTAGTTTCGATGCACATGCTGATAACTCCCATGCGCTGCAAAGGCGTAGCTCTGACTGCCCTTGAAAGGAGGCAATACGCTGCCATCAAAGGTGACGTCAGTGTCGTGGCTCAGACGAGGGAAGAATTGGGACGCAGTTCGAATGTCGCGACAGTTATTTCAGGATGGCCGAAAGAGCCGTCCCCGCTGCCTTGCTTGCTCGATGCCACGCTATCGGGGATGGCTACCACAGGGTTTGTTCTGAGTGGTATTGAGTACGTCGATGGGTGTGCTTACGCACAATCTTGGTGGTGCCGGCAGGGATGAAATCGATCAGCCGGACCTTATGAATAATAAGATCCGGCAAGTGTTTAATTGACTACTGGCTGACTTATTCTTTTCACTTTTAGGCCGCGGGAAAGATACTTGTTCAAAGGGCGCTCTATCAGCTTATAACTCAAATACCCAACGATAATAACTACTGGCAGGGATATTGCCCAGAAAAGAACAGAAGCAACGATTCCTCCCTCTGCGTTTCCCAACGCAGTCCAAATGCGACCACACACACTTAGCGTAAGTATATGCGACAGATAAAGTGAATAAGACATGTCACCCAAAGACTTTAGGAAGCCCGGCACCGCCCATTGAGATTTAGACTCTTGCAGTGCCAATGCGAGCAATAACAGCGTATAACCACCGCCGACTATAAACGCCCGACTTAGAGAAATAGACTGAATCACATCTGACCCGTCGATTAAACCCGATATCACGGCATAAGCTATCAGGCAAATACCGAACAAAGCGACCGTGCCAGTAGGCAAGCGCCATTTAGATGGTTCACTGATGGCTTTCAAGTACACGATGCCGGCGAGCGCGCCGAGGATGAACTCAATCGAAAATTCGTGCTTAACAGTCCGTAAATATGGGCTAACCGGGCCACTGTAAAGCACAGAGACTAAAGCCACAGAGCAGAGCCACGCAGCGAAAGCCAACGGCACCCAACGTTGTGGTAACAGCAGAATAAAGGCGAATACCAGGTAGAACCAAACTTCATGGATCAACGACCAGGCGACCAGTACAAGGGGCAAATTGGCGTCAGGCAAAAGAAGGAACGAATGTAGAAGATTTACTTCGCCCGCTTGAGAGCTGTTGACCATGCCAGGCTTTAACATAAACACCAGCAACACAGCAAAGAAGTAAACCCAGTAGACCGGATAAATACGTATTGCGCGACCTTTGAGGAAGTTAAAAATCTCGCCTCGCACACCAAACTTGTTTGCTGAGGCAAGCACCATAACGAATCCGCTTATTACAAAAAACAGATCCACACCAGTTTGCCCAAACACGAAGATGTCCGGTAACCAAGTGGCACCCGGAATGTACTTTGCATTGATGAATAGCGAGTGAAATGCAATTACTGCAAGTGCGGCCAGCCCTCTGGCCGCTTGTAATGATGAAATCTTATGCACAGTGTTTTGTCCTTTACGCAAGTGCTTTTCCAGGCGCGCATATTGGGAGAAGCCTGGTACGGTTGCAAGCTAGACGGTCAGGATTGGTAAAGGCTACAAAGTGACGGGTTTCAACTTTCCCGCCATTTGAATGGCGGTAGCGGCGTTGGCCGTGAATGCAGCAGCGTTACCAGGTGGCGGCGTTGGTCCATGAGTATGTGCCGCCAGTTGCGTGTTCATCTGCTGCAGCAGATCGAGGGTGTCACACACTACCTGGAACAGATTGACGCTCTCGGAACCGATCCAATTTTTCGGTGCCTGTAACCGTTGGCTGACCGCTGCCACGCTTCTGCGCAACCCCTCGATTTTCTCCACCACGTCGCCGCCTATCGTGGCGTTGTACTTCTGCGCCACCACCAGGTTCAAATCCCGCCCGGTCGCCTGATGCAGATCATCCACCGCCGCAAAGCTCGCCGATCCGCCCGACAGCAACTTGAGCGCGCCAAGGGCTTCAACCGTCTTGATGCCGCCTACCGACTCGGATGAATGGTCGTCCACGGTCCTGGTGTGGCTCTGGAACCGCTCGGTATTGCCCATCGCCTCTACTTCGCGCTCGATCGCCTTGTCCACGATCTTGCCGTCGGTCTGACGTAGCCAGTTGCCGTCGGCGTCAACGCGCTGCTGGCAAGCCTCGCTGTGCTGCCACACCTGGTCACCCTTTGGGACGCTGGGCATGCTCAAGCCGTGCGGCAAAATGGTTTGGATATAAGGCTTATGCGGCAGGCCGTAGGCAAAGCAAACCACGACTTGGGTGCCTTCCTCGGGGAACGCATAGATTCCCATTTCCTCGCCACCGGTGGGCAGCGGTAAAGGCACGCCGGCAAGGATCGGCAGCTTGGTGTCTGGCTCGCCGTCCGGCCCCATGACCTCGATGTCGACCGCGTAGCGGGGGCGGAAGTCGTCGCAGATCCCGGCGCCGGCGGGCGGGTCAGCCACGGCGACAACTCGGGCAAAGCGTGGCAGGTGGTAACCACCGGTGAGTTCGGGGAATTGTCGTTCTACGCTGCGGCGGATTGCGTCGTCCATCGGATGGCCATCTGGTTGTCGATGAGCGCCACACTGGTGATGCGCTCGCCGTGGTTAATCGTTGCGCCTGGTCGCAACCCGGGAAGGGCTGCAATCATCGCGCTCTGGTTGCCCTGGTAGTCGTCGAACAGCTCCACCGGCAGCTGCAGCGGCGAGCGAACGCCAAAGAAGCTGTCAGCCCAACTGCCCACGAACACTTCCCCGTCACCCTGCTGCTGCCAGATGAAGTCGGGAATGTTGAATACCCGGGCCAGGCTGTCCATCGCTTGATAGCCGGCGGCCAGGCTGTAGAAAAACGGCGCCTTGACGCTGGCATAAGGCTGTTCAGGGACGCGGAAGCGCAAACCGGTGTGCTTGCCGATTTCGACCAGGACAGCGCGCAGGTCGACGTGGCGCAGGTTCAGCGGCAGCGGATTAGCCAGGATCGCGGCAAGTTCACGACAGAACAGCACCTGCTGGGTGCTGCTGGCCGTGGTAGAGCGTTCCACGTAGCCAATGAAGTGACGCTGCAGTGTGCTGCCGTTGTAGCCGATATCGAGCGTTACCAAGCCTTTAACTGGCGCGGTGGCCTGAATCGTGAACACGGCCCGGCCTGGGCTTTTCGCATCCAGCCGGACTTCATTTTTGACCAGGGCATACGGCTTGCCGTTGATGGCCAACTCTTTGTGCAGCTTCATTCCTTGCCACTCCCGCCCAGCCAGGTGTCAACTTTCTTCAACGTCGCTTCAAAACCGGTCAGTTCCTCGGGCGCACCAGGTGAGTCGCCACCACCGCCACTGCCGCCAACCGCCCCGCCCGGGCCAGATTGCGCCGTCACCGCGTTGCCCGATCGGCGCCCTTCGACTTTCTCCGGGTTGGACAATTTTTCAGCCAGGGTGAATTGGATCAGCCAGCCGCGCAGGCTGTCGTCTTCCCGGGCGCTGACACCTTCGGTGAACGTCACCTGGCGCATGCCAAACGCGGCGGCGGTGTCGTTGACGATTCGGTACGTCTTGAGCTGGCCACCGCTGGCGGTTGCTTCCACCAGGCGCATCAGATCGCGCAACTGCACCTGGTCAACGAAAGGAATCATCAACGTGACCGTCAGGGTTTTGGGCTTGAACCCTTTGTGTCCCTTGTCGGTGTTGCTGGTCTGCCCTGACAGATCGTCGCTCTCAATACGCAGGTTGCCGGTGACCTTGAGGTTCTTCCCGCGCACCTCTTGCCCGTCGAGTAGCAGCGTCATAGGCCCACCAGTTCACGAACAAAGCTCAGGCCCTGCTCAGATCCCACCAGCAGCGCGCCGGCGCACAACACCCATTCGTGCCCCGGGGCGTCACCGGCCAGCAGCCGGCGGCTCAGCTCGGTAGCGTTGCCCGGGCCGATCAACCGCGCACGCATGCTGCTATCAGGGTTGCCATCAGCCAGCAGGGCTTTCAGATCTGCCAACTGCTTGTCACGGCCCTGTTGCTGCGCGGCCTTGCGGTTGGCCAGGGCCGAGAGGTCGGCCATGGGCGAACTGTCGGCGGCGTAGCTCTCCAGGACGGCGATCTGTCCGGCCATGGATTGCTGCGCCGCCTTAACCACTGTGCAACGCTCCAGGGGCAAATCCTGCCAGCGCGGCAACGCGCCGGCGGTGGGGATCTCCCACTTTTCCGTTTCCAGCTTGGACAGGTGCCGCGCTCGGCGCTCGGCCCGCACCAGGTCAGGCATCGGCAGCAAGGCATTAAAGCGCGCCAGGCTCTCGGCTAACTGATCAAAGCGAGTGGCCAAGAACATCAGGCACAGAGCGTGCTGCTGACCATCGGGCCGGCCTGTGTCGCTCACGTCCACCAGTTTGCCGGCCAGCTGCTGCAGCAAGTTCGGTGCAGACAGGAAACGCTGATAGCCGCGCCCCTGGCCAACGCCGCTTTGAAACGGCGTAACCACCAGGCACGCCGGCGCTTCGCCCATCTGATCAGCAAGCGCTGCACGTCCTGCAGCAATTACGGATTGCGCGGTGCCACCCACTGGCCCTGGGTTGGTAGTCGTTTTACCGCTGAGGTCTGCAAGACGCTTGGAAGTGCCAACCAACTCGCCGCTGGCCAGCCCTTGGGCCTCTGACAATTGCCCCATCCACTGCGTGGCCTGGGCAGGCCAACGCATGGTTACCGGCGCCCAATCATTCGTCATTTTTCAGAACCGCGCTCAACCATTCCGGCGAATTCGGCCGGCTCGACTCCGCCGGATAGCGTTTGGCTTTCGGCCAATCCCTCAAGGCCTGACGCCAAGTCAGCAGCGCTGTGAATTGCACCGCGGTAATAGGAGTGATCCCGCCCAGGTCGCGCGAATCGCGATATTGAGCAACGAGAGTTTCCGATGTTTGCAAACTGGTCTCAGCCCACAGTCGGGCAAGTACGAGAGGATCTGACTCGACGACAACATCTTCCGAATATTTTGAAAACTTACCGCCATCATCCAAATAAGCGCGAACGGCCTGAAACAAGGGCTCGTTGTAGTCCTGAGTTACATGACAACGGTTGCCGGCAATGGTGACCACAAATGTCTTATCGGTTTTAACTGACACGTCACTGAACGTCACCATCACCTCCGCTGGAGGGACCACTGGGGACTCATCAACAAGCGCGACTGGCTCAACTACGTTGATATCTTTCACTTCAATCACGGTGCATATCTCCAAGCGAAGCCGTAAATAGTTGCGCCGCCACTAAATGAAATTATGGTGCCACCAGGTGCATGACCGCTTTTACCAACAACACCCTGCCCAGCGGCATAGTAGTGCATGAGCGAATAACACCATGAACCCCCAGGCGGAAGTTGTACTGATGTACCGGTTACTCCGACGGGCATAAAATTATTGCTGTCAGGTCGATAGAAGTTCATCTCCCCCCATTGCAGCCCCATGTCCGCGCTATCAACCTGAGTACGCATGCCACGGCCTTGAGTATCCCAACCGTACCGAATTTTGTTTGAAGCCTGCCCCGCGCCACCGCCTTGTTCGACGGGGATGAATCCAAGCTGGGGCTGAAGGTAATAAACCTGCCCATTATCTTTATGCCGGAAGTACGGGAAAGCCGAGTTGCCACTTGCAAAGCCTATCGTAGAAACAGAATCCCCCACAGCCCTGAGCAAAAGCTGTTGATTAGTCTGCTCGATTGTGTAGGCATTCGTGATGCCATACGCCTCTAAGGAATTACCCTTGTTAGCCTTATCATCAGGATTGAAGTTCCACGCGGACCAGACTACGCCAAGATCCAGATTATCAACGGTAACCTTGAGTGCATTACCACTCCAACCAATTTTAATAAGATTCTGTAGCTGCCCAACCCCAGTGCCTTGTTGAACTGGCGTATATCCGAGCCTCGGTTGCAAATATTGAATTTGCCCATCTGTTTCTCGACGGAAATACGGGAGATTTATATCACCACCAGCAAGGCCGGCGGTGGTTATTCCATCGCGGATAACACGGTAATTAATCTGCTGATTAGTTTGTTCTATCGTGTAGGCGTCTTTGATGCCGTAACCCGCAAGCGAATTCGACTTATCCGCTTTGGTGCTAGGATTGAAACTGTATTCGGTCCAAATCCGGCCTAAATCAGTGGAGTCAACTGTTGCCTTGAGCCCTATATCAGACCAACCAATAAACACACGGTTTGTCGTTTGGCCGATGCCACCACCTTGTTTTACAAAAGTGTCGTATGCCCCATTTCTGGTGTATGCGTCGGTGATGCCATAGCCATCCAAGGTTGAAGGATTACCCCCCGCTATGACCAGCCCTTTAGAGTTAATGGTGACTTTGGTATACGCACCCGCCACCGCACCACTATCAGCAAGTGTGAGTGTCACGTTGGCGTCAGCTGAACCGTCAAATGTCGCGCTGCCGGTGGCTGCGCCGCTGAAATTGAACCTGCGCGCAGTGACCAACTTTATCGCCCTGCCCGCAGCGGTGGTTCCATCCACCAGCGCATTAATGCCGGCGAACAGATGATTACGCACGACCTGAACCATGCGGGTTGTCGCGAGAATCCACGGGTCATCCGTACTTGAATCATTGCTGATGGCGTTCGGGATCTGGTCCAACCCTACGTCAGCTTTGGTCGTCGCTCTGGCGCGCAAACGGGGGTAGTCACCTGTCCGGGCTGCCAGATGCTTGATCAGCTCGCTGGTGATCGGCTCGACGGCTCGCAGGTCGTTGATCGCGCTGGTGGTTGGGATGTCAGCAATGGGGACCAGGTAGTGGCGAACACCGGCGTTGTCGGTGTAGTCCTGCTTATCAGCACCGAAAACGACCTGGTGCGTGCCGACGACATCGCTCAGCTCGCGCTGCAGACTCACATCAAGCCAAACCTTGTTGGGAATTGATGGAACCTCAACCGCCTGCACGCTTTTGCGCTCTAGTCGGATACCTTCCACATACGCAATACCAGGTTTCAAGTGGTAAGCAGCGCCGACCTTCTCCATCTCGAAAGCGCTGCTGTGAAAACAGGCGCGGCCGAAGACATCGCGATTGCTCAATCGCTCGCGCTCGTCGATGCCGACCAGCCGAACAGTAAAGTCATGCTGCCAGGTGCTGGCATCGATCTTGATCCCGGTTAGCGCCTGGGCGCCGTCAAACACCACCAAAAAATTACGCGTCACGTTGTTGCCGATCTGACGCGGCGGGATGTTTCGGCGCTTTTGCTGTACCGGCACATACGCTACGGCCAGCAACACGTTTTCACTGGTCTCAAGGCCGATCCAGTTGAAGTCAAAGTCCCCAATATCGCTACCAAGCATCAGGCTATAGACCACCTGGTTCGGATTTACGAAACCTTTCTGGGTAACGTCATAGGTGCCGACGATTTGTGCCGGCACTGGCTTGCCCGCTGTTCGATCTACACCGGCATTCGGGTCAAGTCCGGGCACGTTGGCCAGGACAAATCGGGCAACGCTCAGTGATTGTTGTGCGCCGATTTTCTGCGAGATCAGGCTTTCACCTGCAAGGGTAATGCTGGCTCCCATGGGGGCTCCTACAGGCTGGCAACCAGCGTTTGCTGGTCGTCGTTGAAGTCCACCGCGACGATGCGCAGTGATACGGGGGTGATGGTCACGAAGTCATAGCGCCGGCAGGTGCGGCCGTACTGTTGAATCAGCACGCGCATCAGCTCCGGGTTTTGCGACAGTTGCGAATCAGAGAGGCGAAGCAGCACCACGTCCCAATCCCGATCGGGTAACCGCTCGTTGATCTCGACGTAACCAACCCCCAGTCGCTGCAGGATGCGTTTGAGCCCGGCCGTGCTGCCGGCGTCAACCGCGTTGATGAAGGCGAACTTCACCCGCAGCCGGTAGAGGCTTTCCGGCTCGTCTTTGAAACGGCTGATATCGCGCTGCCAGGCCAGCAGATCGAGGACGGTCAGGTGGCAGGTGTCCGCGTCCATCTGCAGGAGCGGCCACTGCAGCCAACCTTCGACCTTTTCCCACCAGGACTGGGCGGCGGCTTTCAACTTGGCCAACTGCGGGCCGTCCAGCCAGAAAGGCAAACTCAGCTTGATCATGCCGGCACCACCTGCAGGGTCTTGATCCTGGGAATGCTCAGCTCTGACACGATGTCGGCATTGTCAAAATGCAGCGACTCAATACCGGCGAATTGCTGGTGAAGTTCTTCGCCCAGGCGGCTGAACGAGAACCGCGATTGGGGATAGGTCAGCGTCGGCTGATAGTCGCCGGTGCCGCTCTCCCGAAAGGCCGCGCGGATGAACTGCCCAATTTCCGCCTGCAGTTTTTCGCGTTGCTCGATGGTCAGTAATGGCCGGGGCCACCAGGTGAGGCTGAGCGAGTGTTGTGTCTCAGGCATGACCATTACCATCATGTCATCACCGTGGCCATGGTTGCCCTGGTCACGGATATGCGAGTTGATTTGCTCCAGGTACGTCGACGCCGGTACGTCCGCATCAAACAACACGTAGGCATTTGCGCTGCCGGGCCCCCGTGGCGCGCCATGCAGGAAATACACCCCGTCCGGCCGCACACCTGGGAAGGCGGAAATCATGGCGCGGTACACCGAATCGGTGTGCCACTGATTGACTGCCGAGAACTGGTTGCGTGTGCGCAAACGCAGCTGATCGTCCGGCTCAGGGTCTGCACCTGGTGCAATCAGCCAACCGTCCGCGTTCACCACTTGGGCGATGCCGGCAATGGGCACGGGGAGGATTGCGTAGTAACCCGGGGCCAGGTTGTAGCCGCTGCCCACTTCCTGCGCTTCCACCGGGACTTCCAGCTGCAGCACGCCATCCGCAAAGGTCGCAGCCTGGGTGGTGATCAGCTGGTAAATGTGGCCGTTGATAGCGGCGGATTGCACCAGGATGCCGGCGGGCAACTCCAGCAGGCCGCCGGCGACGTCCCTGGTAAACAACAACGTGCCCTGGGCCTTGGTCGCTCCTTTGCGCTCGACGTTGACCGCCCAGGCCAGCATGTCCAACCACTTACCCACGGCGGTTTTAACAAAGAAATTGGGCAGAACCGTGCCGCTGACAAAGTTGATCAGCCACAGCACCGGCTTGGTCACCAGAGCGGTGATCAGCCGCCAGAACGGCGAATAGGCGCTGGTGTTGCTCAACTTGCTACCTTGCGCGGCGACCTCCTTTTCCCAGGCCTGGCGCAACCCGTCCTCGGTAACCGGAATGCCGCCGTCTGCCAGTGCCTGCTTAAAATCTACGTCGCTCACAACGTCACCTCGATGTCGCCAAATTTCAGCGTTTTCGCCGTGACCAGGTAACGGCCAGACTCCACTTGTTTGATCAGCGCCGTGCCCGGTACCAGGCGCGCGTCGGCCTCTACCAGCAACTCCAGCTGCTGAATGCAGTCGCGCTGACGCAGCCGGCTACGCTCGGCCACCAGCGTGACCAGCAAGCCGCTCTCGCGGATCATGTGCGCGATGTCCTGGGCGATGCTGGCCCGGTCCTCGATCAGCAGCGGCTGACGCGACGGGTCCAGTACCAGGTCGTTGTCCATGATCAGCAGGTCGATGTATTCGCTCATCCGCCCACCGCCATGGCCAACATGCCTTCCAGTTCCAGCGGGTTCATTTGCTTGCCGGTGTGAATGTTGACGTTCTCCACATGAGTGCCCTTGTTCTGGGTTTGGTTGTTGTTCTGGATGCTGGCCAGGAAGCCGCCCCGGGGTACCGCGTCAGGCCGTTTCGGAGACAGGGTTGATACCGAGCCGTTGATGCGTTGCTGGCTTTGCTCAGCCTTCTCCGTGGGAGCGGGAGCGGTTACCAGGGGCGGCGTCTGCAGCGGCTGCGGGATGGTTAACTGCGGTCCGATCGGCGCCGGCGTCTGCACCGGTGGTACTGCCACCAGCTTGGGCAATGTGCGCGGCAATTCACGGGGCGTCTGGGGCTGAGCCATCGGTGCCGGCGCTTTCGGCACCGGTGCCAGGACCTGAGTCGGTAGCTGTGCCGGCGGCTGCAACGCTGCAGGTGTGGCCACGGCCGGCGTCGGGGCCAATACCAGTGCCGGCGCCTTTGCTGGTGGCTGCAACGCTTCAAGCGTCGGCATCACCGGCGCCGGTGCTTTAGGCGTGGGGGCCAACACCAGGGGCGGTGCCTGGATCGGTTGCTGGGGCGCGCCGACCAGTTGCGGCAGTAACGGCGCTTCGACTTGCGGGGCACTGATGGTGGGTAGCTCTGGCGCCGCCGGCATGTCCCCGAATGCCGCTTCAATGTTCACGCCGGGGATCTTGTTCAACATCTCGATCAAGCCATTGATAGCGCTTTTGAAAACGTTGACGATGGCATCCCACGCAGCGCTGGCCATGTTCGACCAACCGCCCATCGAGTCGAACCATTCCGACAGCGCAGTCAGTTGGCCGCTAACCCACTGGAACGCCTCGCTGTTCAGTAGCGCACTGGTCCAGTCGTCCCAATAGATAATCGCCGCCGCCACGGCCGCTACCAGGGCCACAATGCCGATCACGATCCAGGCCACCGGGTTGGCCAACAACGCGGTGTTGACCAGCCAGATCGCGCCCTGCCACAGCAACATCGCGCCTTTGACCAGGCCCATCCAGGCGACCATCAGCACCAGACCAGCCACGAACCCCACCACCATGACGGTGTGGTACAGGAACATGGCGATGCTGCGATAACCCGACCAGGTGAGGGCATTCCACACCACAACGGCCCCCAGCCACGCCATTTTCGAAAGCCCCACTGTCAGTGTGAGCAACGACATGGCGGCAGTAATCGCCAGGAACGACAGCGTTACGATTCCAATCAGGCGGGTGATGTTGGGAAACAACTGAGTCCAGCGGGTCAACGTGCTGGCAATCCCCACCAGGCGCTCCATCAGCGGCGTCAGGATCGGGATCAACGCCTGACCAAAGGCAATGCGCAACGCCTCGACAGCGGAGCTGAACTGCTGCCACGGGTCCACCATGTTCTTGGCCATGCGCTCGGCGTTCTCGAGGCCGCGCACATTGCCCAGTCGCTCCATGCCGTTTTTCAGCCGGTCGGTGTCGCCCATCAGGCTGCTGATCAACCGTGCAGCTTCGCCACCGAAAGCATCGCGCAGCTTCGCGCCGTTGGCCTCAATAGATAGATCCCCAAACTTGCCTTTGAGCTTGTCCAGGATGTCCATCATCGGCAGCAATTTGCCTTGCTGATCCACGAACTTCATGCCCAGCTTTTCAGACGCACTGCTGACGTTCTCAAAGAAGGATTTGTAGAGACCGCCGGCCTCGCCTCCGTCCATGGTGCTGCCCAGCGTGCCCAGCACTGCCATCTGTTCGGCCAGGCTCACACCGGCGGTGCTGGCCAAGCCTCCTGCAGCCTTGAACGCCTCCCCGATCTGCTCCCCACTGGTGCGAAACAGCTGCACGGCCGTGGCCGTCTGGCCAGCCAAGGTTTCAACCCATTGGCCCTTGCCCATGGCGTCGGCCTGGCCTTTGAAAAGGTTGTACATGGTGCCGACATAGGTGCCCATGGTGTCGGCGTCGGACTTGGTGGCCTTGGCCAACACGTTGCTGGCATTGGTGAAGGTGGCCAGCTGATTGCCAACCAACCCTTTGATAGCGCCCTCAATGTGGTACGCCGAGGCGACAAAATCTTTGGCGTTCTCGCCATAGGCGACCGAAAACTCCAGTGACTTGCGGTTCAGCGAGTTCAAGGCGTCTTCGGCCACGTTCAGCGATCGGACCTCGCCCAGGGCGCGGTTCATCTCCAAGGCGGGTTCCATGGACTGGGTGATACCGACGTAAGCGCCCGTAATGCCTGCCAGACCAAACCCCATCGTTTTGATGTGTTTTTCGCTCTGTTCAGCCAGGTCAGAAAAGCCCATTTTCACCTTGCCCATGGGGGCGGTGACCTTATCGGTCAGGCTCAAAATGAAGGCCAGGCGGGCGCTTTTGTCAGCCATCAGTGTTTATCCGTTGAGTGCGTAGGCGATGCCATTGGCAATGGCGATTTCCATGCGGCGCCAGTGTTCGTCCTCCAGCCACTTGGCCGTTCCCATCACCTCGGCAGTGGGCTCGGCACCAGGTAGCCAGCGACCGGCAAGAGCCACTAGCTGGCCCAGGCCGTTTTCGGTCAGACGTTCGGCGTGGTCGAGGGCTTTTTTACGGTGATTTCAATGTCCGGGCCGTACTCTTCCAGGAGCGCGCCGGCCAATTGCATGACCAGCACCGGGTTACCCAACTGGGACTTGAGGGTGGCGCGTTGCTCCTGCTTTACGGTGGTCACCAGCAGGTTGTTCGCCGGCGAAACCTTGTTGGCTTGGGTAACGGCATTGAAGTACTTCGTCACGTCCTGCGGGGTCAGTGAGAAGGTGAATTCCTGCTCGCCTACTTCCAGGGTGATATCGCGTGTATCGGTCATGGGTGTTGCTCCGTTCAAAGGTCGGGTGTCAGTTATGGTTGGCGCGGGCAAACCCGCAGGGCATGGTCTTGCAGGCCCAGGATCATTTGCCGGCTGAGGGCAAGCTGATCTCTGAGGGTGAAATAATCCGATCGAGCGTCTGTTGTGAGTTCGGCGGTGGCTGCATGAGCCACGCCGCCGGCGCCGGCACTGGCGGGCACTGGGGTGCTGCAGGTGGCATTGAGGCGCAACCGCTTACCGCCAGTAGCAACATCGAGACGCAGAGCATCGTTTTCAGCACGTTCATGGTTCAGTTCCTGAGTACGTTGAAGGTCGATGGCGTCACGCTCAGCCAGCATTTCGCCGCTGATCCGCGCTGCCTCTCGCAAGCCGTTTACTTCAAACAGCGCCGCGTCACGCTCAATTCGTGCGGTGTCGCGCTGGCCCTGCAGCAGGTCAAAGCCGAACCAGGCCACCAGGCTCAGCACCAGGATGAAAGTGCCTTCGCGCATCACAGGCCCGCCTTACAAAGCTCGGCCTCGGCCAAGCGACGGTTATGCAAACCCGGGACAAATACCTTCTTGCCATCGGCGGTGGTGATGAAGGCCCAGACCGGTGTTTTGCCGTCAGGCGCCCAGGCCAGCGCCTGGCAGCCCTCTTTGATACGGCCGGCATTGATCAAGCCCACTGCGCGGCTCGCGCATGTGCTGGCAGTGCCGAAGTTGTGGCCATGGCTACTCAGAGCATCGAATGTGTTCTGGCCCACGTCCTGGTTGGTGATGCAGTCGGCCAGCTGCAGTTGGCCCTTACTGATCACCAACTGCTCCACCTCGCTGCAGCGCGCATCCGACCAGTAGTCGCCTACAACCACCGGGTAGGGGCTTGTATGGCGGGTGATGCCCTTGCACACGGTTGGCAGGCCACGGGCCAGCTTGTCCGCATAAACGGTGTTCTGGGCGCTGCCTTCCCAGGTGCCCAGGAAAACGACCAGCGCAGAGCTGCAGAGCGTGATAGCGCCGGCGGCGATCTTGCCGCGCAGGCTCATGGTTTTACCTTCCAGTCGCGCAGCATCTGGCGATACTTGGGAACCAACAGCAGGATCTGCAGCACCATGTAAACGGCAGTCAGCATGTAGGCAACAGCCGACCAGTCGATGGCTCCTGTCGCTCCAGTGGCGGCTACACCGATCGCAGGTGACGCCTTCGCCAACGCGATGGCGGTGTCCTGAGCCGCCTGATTCGTGCTCATCGCTGCGCTCCTTTTTCGAAAAAAGACTGGCACGGGACGCAACGGGTCTTGCCGCCCAGCGCGCGGCGCGCCTCGGGAATTTCGTTATCGCAATCCACGCAGTAGGTAAGGCTTGGGCCCGTTGATTCACGCCGGGCCTGGGCCAACTGGGCGTTGATAGCCTGGTCCCGCTGACGTTGTTCCAAGGCTTGGGCGCGATCGAACGGGCATACCATCAGCTAATGCCCTCGATCTCGGTGGCATCCAGGTATGGCACGCCGTTGATACGGATAAAGTCCGGGCTGGTAACCTCAAACGGCACCTTGTGCTTGGTCTTCTCGCCGCCCTTGGGATCGATGCTGAGCAGGCTGGACACCTTCAACTTGCAGCCGAAGGCTTCAATGCGCAGTTCGTCGTCGCCGGCCTTGGCGAAAAACACCACGTCAAACGCCTCCAGCTTGCGGAAGCTGCCAGCAGTGCGCGCCGCTTCGACCACCAGGTTGAAGTTGGTCGAATCCAGTTCGATTTCACCAGCCGCCGCCACATCGCCGTCGACGTAGCCATCAGGCACGCCCCGGGTTTGCGCGGTCTTGCTGTTATCGGTGATATCCAGGGTGCAGCTTTCGACGTGTACCTGCAGATCGCCCAGGTTCACGTCAAAGTTCTTGCCGCCAATACGTGACATGGGGGGTTACTCCGAATCGTCGTTGGAAAGATCCAGGGCGATGTTCGCCGTGAGGTCTTTCGGGCAGTTGTGGGGCTTGAGCTTGATGTACGCCTCGACGGCGGTTTTGCTCTTCCAGGTCAGCACGATGTCGCCGTCCTTCGGCGTCTCGATCTCGCCCGGGAACACCTGGCCGGCGAACTTGACCGACTTGGCCATCTGGCGCAGTGGCGCCATCAGCGCGTTGACGTTCACGGCCATGCTGTTGGGAGTGTTGTTCAAGCGACGATCAGCCACACGACGGATCAGCAGCGGCCGTACCTGGCGCGCCGCCTTGTCTGCCAGGCGCAGATATTCGACTACCTGGTAGTCGCTGCCTGGGGTGTCCAGCATGTTGCCGTCGCCCCAATACACCCCCGGATAGTCCGGGTAGGTCTGGGAAACAGAAAAGCGGGACTTGTCCAACTCGGCACGGATTGCGGACGGCAGCGGCACGCCCTCTTTATCCACCGGCACACTGCCCAGACCGGTTACGGCACCGGTGGCCACACGCATTGGGCTGTCGGCAATACTCACGGCAGCGTTGGCCAAGCGACCGGCCAACACGCCCAGGTCATTGCCGTGCAGCTGCGGCACCACCATCACACGCGGCGCGGCCACGTTGGCGGTAATTGTCTTTTGCTCGGCCACATATTCCGACCAGGACTGCAGCACGGTCGGGCTGGCAGTTGCGGCCATCACGAACAAGCGGCGGCCGTAGACGTTATTAACCAGCACAGCCGCGTCGTGCATGGCCGCCAGGTCGTCGCCCTTGGTCACAGGCTGGGTGATAACGACAGCCTCGACCGAAAAGCCCTGCTGCTGGCAAGTCTCCAAGGAGGCGCGCCAGTCGGTATCGGCCACGATCGGCGCCGCCAGACAGGCCCAGCGATCGCCGCCGTTCGAGCGAGCGGCAGTGATCTGGGTTTTCAGGTCGCTGGCAGCAATACCCAAGGCGGCATCGAGGTCGCTTTCGGTATTGAGCGGCACCAGTTTGCCGATGTTTTTGGGAGCGGTTTTCGGGCCTGGCCCGATGAACAGGAAATAGCGTTCGATCTCAGTCACGGCGCCTTGGCCCAGATTGAGATTGTTAACGCTGACTTTGCCAAGTGCCATGCTGTGCCTCGTTAGCGGGGTGAATTAAGGATTTGTTCGAAGACCTGGTTAACCAGCTCGCGGGTTTCGCCGCTGGTTTCCACGCCGAGGAACTGGCGTTTTGGCAGGGTGATGTCCCAGCTTTGCGCGCCCGTTTTCTCTGTTTTTTCGTCGTTCAAGATGCGGATCAGCAAGCCGGCCTTGGCGTAGTTCACATGCTCTTGAATCCATGCCACCGAAGGCCTGGCCAGTGCCTTTTTGCCCTTCTGGCGAACACGGAAGCCCAGCCGGCGCAGGCGCTTGGCCTGTTTGTCGGTGCATGTAATACCAGGCGGGACTTTGTTCCAGCGGCGCATCTGTGCAGCGGTGCGCCGCTCGCTGACGCCGTTGTGCTGCTGGGCGGCGACCCAACGGGTCAAGGCGTTTTTCCAACCCAGCTCGGCTTCTTCGGAACTGACGCGGGTGACCTGCAGCAGCTTGGCCAGGCCGGCTTCCATCTTCTTTTTGCCCTTGGCAGAACCCTTGCGCTCGGCAAAGGGGCTGCCATCCAGATTCTTTTGCTCACGTACCCGCTTGCGGCTCATCGAGCGCACGCGCTTGGTCACGTTGTTCAACAGCCGCCGGCGCAACTGGGGCGATAGATCAAGCAACGCCAACTGGGCATCGACGTTGAGCAAGCCCCGGATATCGAGGTCGAGCGGACTAGCGGCCATCGCTGCCCACCTCACCGAGTTCAGCGATCCACAGGTCGAACGGTACGAACGCCCAAGTCTTGTTGAACGCTTCGATTTCGCCGGCGGGATCCTCGGCCAGGTATTGCGGCTCGATAAATTCCAGGGACAGCTCCACGTCGAAGCTGTCCTGGTCCAGGGGCTCAACGGCGAACAGTGGCGCCGGCAGGTCGTGGCGATACCGATCGGGGTCGTGTGCTTCCAGCCAACTGCCCACCAGGGCCATCAGCCTGGCCGGGTGGCCGGTGAAACGCTCCAGGGAGAACACGGCGCGATAGCGCATGTCACTCATGTGCAGCCCGTCGCGGTCGGGCTTCCAGATCAATTCCAGGCTGACCTGTTCGGTCCAGCTGTCGAACTGCTCCGGGGCAACCAAGTTGCGGGCCATCAGGTAGGCGGTCAGCGCCTGCAGCTGGATCACTGCAACGACGCCGTGATACGGCCACGACCCTGCAGGGCGCGGACGGCTTGCTGGCTGAAAGCCAGAAAGGTTTCCGCCCGCTCTGGGGCTTCCTTGCCGGTGTTCTCGGCGCTTTCCCTGCGGGTGACCGTGGCGAACTGCGGCAGCAAATTGGCCTTGGTGCGGCAATACACGGCGCGCTTGTACAGCTTCACCTTGAATGCACGCTCCTGCAGCAGCACCGTGTCTGCGGCTTCAACGTTGTTGATGCCGAAGGCCTGCCACCGGGCTTTGCACTTGGCCAGGTCACCATTGACCTCGATCATGGCCATGGTCATGTCACCGCCCAGCAGCTCTACCAGGTACTCCGCCGGCAGGCGGTATTCCTTCTGGAATTCGGACAGGGAGAGGTCTGGCCAAAAGCCGTCGTTCTCGATTGTCTGTTCCACAAAGGTGGTGGGTTTCCCGGAAAAGCTCATCGCTGGACGCTCAAATAGGGCGGGGAGCCTGTTTTCAGTGGGACGGTCCATAAATGGGCGGCTCACTTCCACAGGTCCCCGCTGGGGGGGTAGTCGGTTACTCGGAGACCGGGTTAGCGGACGTTTGTTTTTCCAAGGTTCTGCGGATTTGCTTGATGCGTGTGTTGTTGCCGGCCTGGGCGTACAACTCCGTCGAGCGCTCCAGGTGCTTGAGCGCGGTTTCCCACTGCTCGGCCTCCATGGCGCGCATGCCGATCAACTTGTGGTACTTACTCGGGATCTGTTCCGTCAGGTTCCACTCCTCGTCTACACGCGGCAGCAGGTCCGACAGGTAGGGCTCTGGGCTGCGACCGGCGTTGTATTCGGCGTAGGCCCACTCGCACACGGCGTCAGCGACAAACGTCTGGATGTCCCGGCGCTTGAAGCGCTCCGGCATTTCCTGACCCTGTTCCATCAGGAAGTCGGCCAGCTCCAGGGCGTCTTCGAACTGGGCGGTGTCGAACAGCCAGACCATCACCTGCACCGCAACGCGGTTGGGGAAGTTCAGCCCCGATTCGCAGTAGCGCTGGACGTATTCCTGATATTTGGGCAGAAGCTCTTCACGCTTCAGCGCCTGGCGTCCGGCCAGTCCGTTGATAGCGCTGATTCGCGCCAGGTCCTGATCCAGTGCCGCTTCCTGCAACAGCAGATGCTTGCGCGCATTAGCCGGACTGCTCAGCGCATCGGCCGGGGAATAGGCCATGCCTGCAGCAGCGGCGAGAGCCGCTACTGCAGTGCTGCCCAAGGCCAGGGTGCGGCGCTTGTGCGCCAGGGCCAGGCTCACGCGACCACCAGCTCAACGTTTTCGGTGAACGCGATCTTTTCCAGCTGCTCGATCACGTAGCCTTCGTTGCGGCTGTTGTAGTCCTCGACGCGGGAGCGTTTAGGGTTCTCGATCGTCTGCTTACGCCAGCTGGTGTCCTGAAAGTAAATCGACAGGTTGTCCCAACTGGTGACCAGCACCGCGTTGACCGGGAAGTTCGGCACGCTGAACGCCGGCAGACCGCCGTAGGTCGCAATGACCTGGGCGTTTTCGATACGCTCTTTTTCGGTCGGGGTGTCGCCCTGTTTGGTGTACAACTTGGCTTTATCAGCAGCGAGCAAATCGGTGCCGATGATCGCGACCAGGTCGCCGTCTTCGCGCAGGATCTCGTCCACCATCTGCTTGGTGTCGTGCACCAGGGCATCAAGGTTGGCGTAGTCACCACCGGCGCCCAGCGTGACCTTGCCGGCGGCGGCTCCCTCTTTCAGCACCTGCTGCGGGGCCTGCTCGCGCAGTTGCTGCAGCCAGCCCTTGTTCACGTCCTGCAGCTTGGGAAATTTCTCCAGGTCGGTCTGCGTAGCGGCATGGGTGCCATGGAAACCGATAACGATTCGGTCCTGCGCGATGCGCTTCTGCACTGCGGCGGAATAACGCTCTTTGAAGTCGGGAAACTTCGCCCAGGCATCGATCTTGGCGTATGGAAGGCCCACGTCCGACTGGGTATCAGCCAGTTCGTATTGGGTGTTGTCCAGCGCCGAAGCGTCCTTGGCTTCTCGATCGGTGGTCTTGGTGTTGGTGCGGCCAGTGACTGGGCCGTTCACACCGATGAAGACCTTTTCACCCTTGATCTCACTCACCGGAACGACGTTGATACGCTCCAGGAAATCAGCCTTGGCGGTGATCGCGTCGTTCAGTTCCTGCGCGATCGAAGGGTCCACGCTGAACATACGCGCCGAACTTTCGACGCCGTACGCTTCGGCCATCGCTTCCTGCAGCTCGGCATATTGTTTGGCGCCACGGGCGCTTAATGGCTGGGCCATATCAGAGAACCCGCTTTTTAACAGTGGCTACCGGGCCGGCGTTGCGCGGCAACTGACGACCGGTAGACGTGTTCTGCAGCGAACTGAATTGCTGTTGCAGCTTGGCCAGGCTCGCAAGAACAGCCTTGTTCGACGCCCCGCCCTTGCGGCGGAACTCGCGCTCCTCTTCGGCGGTGGTAACGATATCGTCCACGGCGACGCTGACGTCGTCGATCAGGTCTTGATCGGGTTCCGGTGCATCTGCGGCCGCGGGCTCAATGACGGCTTGAAGGCCGGCAGCGACAACCAGCAATTGCGCCACCAGGGCTGTCAAAGCCGTTGCTGTAGCTTCATCCATTGGGGGTTTGCTCTCTGTTTGGGGTGGAGTGGTTTCGGCGGGCAGCACTTCGGCGGCGAAACGCTTGAAAAAGCCGGTCAGGGCGTTGATCAGTCCGGTTTCGGCGGTGGGTAGGCTGTCGTCCTGCAGGCGGCCGAGTTCGACCGACGCGGCGTAATAGGAGGCGCGGTTGTTTTTGTGGGAAAAGTAGAGCTCTTGCGTGCCGACGCTGGCGGGCTGGTCGGTCACGCCCATGCCGGTCAAATAGGCTTTGCCCTTGCCTCGGAAGTCGGGGGTGATCTCAATGCTGGTGAACAGTTTCTGGCCCTGGTCATTCAGGCAAAGCAAGCGGTCGTTTGGCTTCAATTGCGCTTCCAACGCCACTTCGCCCGGTTCCAGGTCTTCGGCTTCTTCCACGAGGCGCACCGCGTAAACGGTGCCATGGGAGCCCGGCCAGCGTTCGTGATCGCACCAGATCACAGCCGTGTAAAAGGACGGCTTGTAGGTTTCAGCGATGTCGCGCAGCTCCTGGGGAAGGATCACGCGCCCATCAACGGTGGCTCCGCTGGTGGCGACACGTTTCCAGAACGAAACAAGGGAACGGGGCATGGGTTTAACTGCGCTCAATCACTGAATGAGCCGCCACGATAGGGAGCCGCCAAGCCTCAAACAAACGGTTCAAATGCGCGTTTCTCCTATATCCGCGATATAGGTGAATCACGGAATTTAACCCCGCGTTTCCAGCGTTTTCGCCGCATAGACTGCGGCCCATGTACTACTCGACCGAAGTTAAAGAAGCCGCCAAACGCCTGTTTCTGCGCCGCTGTAAGGCAAAGGAAATTCAGGCGCAGCTCAACCTGCCCAACATCCGCATCGTCTACTACTGGATACGCCAGGGCGGTTGGGAAGACATGCTGTCGGATGAAGAACCGCTGACGGCCGTGGGCCGGCGAATCACCCTCCTCCTGGACAAAGCGGGCATCCTGACCAAGGACGAACTCAACGAGCTGGACCGGCTGACCACTGTGCGCGAACGTCTGTTAAAGCAAGCGGCCAAACCGTTGCCAGCACCGATCGGGGAAACTTCCGGCGAGCCACAGGAAGGCCGCCAGCGGCCGCGTGGCGAACGCTCGGAGCGTGGGGATAGCAGCGGGAAGAAACGCGAGAAGAAAGCCAAGAACGACATTAGCGGGCTGACCGAAGTCGACTTCCTGGATAAGTTCATCAGCAAGATGTACCGCTATCAGCAGGAGCTGTTTGCCGCGAAGCAAAATCCGCTGACGTGCCGAATCCGCAACATCCTGAAAAGCCGCCAGGTGGGCCTGACGTACTACTTCGCCGGCGAAGCCTTCATGGACGCGGTACTGACGGGTGACAACCAGGTATTCCTGTCAGCCAGCCGTTCGCAGTCGGAAATTTTCCGCAGTTACATCATCCAGTTTGCCAAGCAGTGGTTTGACATCGAGCTGACCGGCAACCCAATCACGCTCAGCAACGGCGCCGAGCTGCGTTTCCTGTCGACCAACAGCAGCACCGCCCAGGGCTACCATGGCCACGTCTACGTAGATGAGTATTTTTGGATACGTGACTTCGACAAACTCAGCACCGTGGCCAGTGCCATGGGCACCCACAAGAAGTGGCGCAAAACCTACTTTTCGACGCCCAGCGCGGTCTCTCACCAGGCGTACCCGTTCTGGTCCGGGGAGGAATTCCGCAACAGCAAACGCGGCAAGAAAGCCGGCGGCACCTGGCCTACCGAGGCGTCATACACCCAGGGCGCATTGTGCCCCGACGGTCAATGGCGCAAGACCATCACACTGGACGACGCCATCGCCGGCGGCTGCGATCTGTTCGACCTCGAGCAACTGCAGCTGGAGTACGACGAAGACAAATTCCAGCAGCTGTTCTACTGCAAGTTCATCGACAGCAGCCAGAGCGCGTTCGGCCTCAAAGACCTGGAGCGGTGCTACTCCGACCTGTCGTTGTGGGAAGACTTCAACCCGGATCTGGATCGGCCGTTCGGCAACAGCCCGGTGTGGCTGGGCTACGATCCGAGCCGCACCCGCGACGATGCCACCTGTGTGGTGGTCGCACCGCCACTAGAACCCGGAGCGAAATTCCGCATTCTGGAAAAACACAGTTGGCGTGGGCAGTCGTTTAAGTACCAGGCCGACCAGGTCAAGAAACTTACCGAGCGTTTCAACGTGCAGCACATCGGCATCGATACGACCGGTATCGGCTACGGCGTGTTTGACCTGGTGCGCGACTTCTATCCGCGTGCGACCGCGATCCATTACAGCCTTGAAACCAAAAACACTCTGGTACTCAAGGCCCAGGACACGATCCAGGGGAGTCGCATCGAATGGGAAGCCGGCTGGACCGACATCGCCCAGGCGTTCCTGACCATCAAGCGCGGCACCACCACCAGCGGCCAGGTGACGTACAGCGCTTCGCGCACTGACGCCACCGGCCACGCCGATATTGCCTGGTCGATCATGCACGCCCTATTCAATGAACCCCTCAACACCAACAAGCGGCGCCGTAGCCGCTACGTCACGAGCGGAAACAATGCCCAAGCAACGACACAAAAAGCCCCAAACCAGCCAACCGGCGCGACAGCCACAGCCAATGCGGGCGTTCACGTTCGGGGAACCCGAACAGGTACTGTCCGGCAACATTGGCGAATACCTGGGGGTGTTTCTCAGCGACGACGGAGAAATCTACAAGCCGCCGGTGTCCCGGGCGGGCCTGGCCAAGTTGCTACGCGCCAACGCACACCACGGCGCCATTCCAAAGTTCAAACGCAACCTGCTGCTGCGTGAGTTCATTCCGTCCGAGGGGTGCAGCACGCAGACCATGGGCCGAGCAAGCCTGGATTACATGGTTTTTGGCGAGGCCTATTTCTATCGCGATACCAACGCCTTTGGCGAAGTGCTGGAGATGCAACACCTGCCGGCGATCAACATGCGGGTGAAGGTCGACGGCGGATTCAGGATGTTGCTGCCAGACAGCAAATACATGGACTTCGACCAGAACGAAATCGAACACGTCTTGGACTACGACGTGGAACAGAACATCTACGGCGTGCCTGACTACCTGGGCGGCCTGCAGGCGCTATTGCTCAACGAAGCCGCGACCCTGTTCCGCCGGCGGTACTACAGCAACGGCGCGCATGCGGGATACATCTTCTACACCAACGACCCGGATCTGACCGAGGAAGACGAAGAGAACCTGCGCGCCCAGATCAGCGCCAGTAAGGGCGTGGGCAACTTCCGCTCAATGTTCGTCAACATCCCCAATGGCAAGGAAAACGCGATTCAGATCATTCCCGTGGGGGACTTCCAAGCCAAGGACGAGCTGGAGAAGGTCAAGAACATCACCCGCAACGACGTGATTGCCGCCTGGCGGATGAACCCTGCTTTGGCCGGGATCATCCCGGAAAACAACGGCGGGTTTGGAGATATCGAAAAGATCGATCGGGTTTACACCAGCAACGAAATCAGGCCGATTTGTCAGCTGTTCAACCAAGCAAATGACCACCTGAGAAAAGACAGGCAATTCAGCTGGAGAACTCCTGAAACACCCGCTGATTCAATCGCTTAAACCCAAACAAACAGTAATAAACACTGCTTGTTCTGCCAAAATGATGGCGCTTAGCTACACCCTGGGGAGGGATTCATGCGAGTTATATGTAAATGCGGTCATAAGGGCAGGATTGCGTCCAGAGAGGCGCTTTCAGAAGACTTCGCGAAGCTCTACTGCCAATGTTTGGATGCTCAGTGCGGGCATACCTGGGTAGCAAATCTCACTTTTTCGCACACCATAAGCCCGTCCGCTCAGACATTCGAGCGAATGTTGATTGACCGCTTTCAGGAAATGCCGATCGCTCAGCAACGCGAGTTGTTTGAGAGGTTGGTGCCAAGGCCTTCGGCTTGAAATAGACCGCCGACGCTACAGGCCGGCGGACAGACCTAGGCTTTAGCTTACGTCGTTACTGTCGGTCCTCGACCCCGTAACTCTTCACGATAACTTCCGTGACTCGGCGGACTTGCTGCTTATCGCCGTCGTTCATCGAACGAAAGAGCCAGATCAAACGACGCTCAAGGTCATTCAAGTTGCCCAAGTTCAGATCATCTTTGGTCGAGTTAAGGCAGTCAATTTTAACGTGATCCAACATGCGTGCTTCTCCATAAATGCATTGCTGAATCAAAGGTATCCGTCGTGTCGGACTTTGGAAGAATAAGGTGGGAAATGCTGAGAATAAGTTCACTGCAACCTATTTTGGGTGCCGCTCAGCGTCATCAACCATGGCTCTTAAAATCCGAACAATCGTTCGCTGGTCGTCGTCAGGAATCCTTCGGAACTGCTCGACCAGTTTGGCTTCAAAATCGCTTAAACCTGTGCCTAGCAGTCGCTGCCCAGAAAGCACATAAACGGTGTCGACCCCAAGAGCTGCCACGCCTTCAAGGTATGAGGTGTCCGGGTTTCGGCCCCCACGCTCGTAGGTACCTTGAGTGTTTCGATTTACACCTCCCGCCTGCGCTAAGTCCTCCTGACTCAGGTTCAACCGTACGCGCTCCTCGCGTATCCGATTGCCCACAGACCCTTCACTCCCTGAATTAGATGCACAATTTTTCAAGCTAAGACCCTGTACAAGACCAAATTTACGTGCATAATCGCCACCTATGAACACAAAACAACCCGTTTAAACAGGAGTGAACACACTATGCCCGCGCCAGTTACAACCGAGCAAGCCCGCGCCACGCTTGATAGGAAGGGTATGAGCATTGCCGAATTCTGCCGTATGCATGACTTGAACAAGAATTTGGTCAGCGATCTTTTAAACGGTCGTCGAAAAGGTCGCCGCGGGGAGGCCCATCGCGCTGCGGTGCTACTCGGCATTAAAGACGGCGAAATTGCACAGTAATGGCTAGGGATTTTAGGGAACAGCAGAACATGGACAGCTTAGTTCTAAAAACGCGCCGTGAAGTGGTCAGTGCAATCATCTGCGCCTACGACGGGGGGCGCGAGTGTGCCGCCGTCCGAATCGGTCTGCCATTAAAGAAATTTGACAACCACGCCTACGAAAATAACAACTGCCGCCCGTTGACGGATTCGCAGATTTTCCAACTGGAACAAGTGACCGGAACCAAACACCTAGCCAATTACATTGCCGTGCTTTACGGCGGGATGTTTGTGCCCGTGGCACTCCCCGACAACCTGGACAACGTGGAAATGTATGCACGTGCCATACAGAGCGCCGCCAAACAGGGCTCGGTCGATCAAGCCATTGCCCAGGCACTTGAAGACGGCGTTATCACCGACGCTGAGGCCGAATTGATCAAGAACGCCCATAACCTGCACATGGCGGCACGAACAGCCGAAGTCTATGCAGCTATCGACCTGTACCGCGCCAAATCGGGGAAAGCCCAATGACCGCTCTGAACAACACCTTGGATTATCAGGAATGCATGCAAAGTGCCGCACTGGCGTTCCTTGAGCGGCACCAAGCCGAACATCTTGCCGACCTGTCCGCACTGCTCAATCGCACAATCGATCACCTGGTCGGCAGTTTCGACGTTACTGAATCGGTTGCAACCAAACTGGTATCCCTTGCCCACATTGAGCTAACTGAAATCGCTTTCCGCCAACGCCTGCTCCTGGACTACAGCACCGACACCGTCGTGGTGATCAAGGATCCAGTAAAGGGTCATTGCTGGTCTGTTCCAGTCAGCCTGATTTATGAGCGTGTCCTGAACACCCCGGACAACGTGCGTTTGCGCTCCACAAACTCGTAACCCCAAACCAACCAATCGCCTGCCCCACACCCAGTGGGTTTGGGTGAGCTGCGCCCGAAATTGAGGTTTGACGATGGAAAACGCTCTAAACATCAACGCAAAGCTGCCGCCGGACCAAGCTCAAGCGCTCTTGGCCAACCTGCGTGAACAGTACCGTCTCAGCCTCAATGACCTTTGGTACGCAGACCAATACCGCTTTATCCCAGAAGGCCTGCGCCACGGATCGATCCTCACCAACGATCCAGTGATGGCCGCTCGAAAACATCTGATAGGCGCTCTTTCCGGCGCCCTGACCCAAAGCCTCAAGACAGTGAAAAAATCATGAGAGACGATCTGCGTCACGACGTGCTGCAGCGCCTGGAATCCGATTACGGACTTAGGCATCGCAAAGATACCGATTACATGCGCGGTGGAGAGTGCCCTAAGTGCCACAAGCGTGAGCTGTATTCGCGTCATGACAAACCCTGGCTGGTAATTTGCGGCCGATCGGAGAAGTGCGGCCACACCCTGCACGTCAAAGAAATCTACAACGATCTTTTTGAGGATTGGAGCAAGCGTGCGCCGGCGACGGATAACGCGCCTACGGCTACAGCTCGCGCTTATCTGGAGTTTGGTCGCGGTTTCAACATCGAGTTGATTGCAGGCTGGTTCACCCAGGACTCCCACTACTCAGGGCAGCACAACGCCGGCAGCGCCACCGTTCGGTTCGCCCTGGAGAAAGGCGGCTACTGGGAACGCCTGATCGACAAACCAGCCCGATTCGGAAAGATGAAAGCCCGGTTCGCACCAGGTGAAAGCTATCGCGGCACCTGGTGGTGCCCACCTTGCGTTGACTTGCTGGAGGCAAAAGAAATCTGGATTGTGGAAGGCATTTTCGATGCCATCGCTCTGGTCCACCACAACATCGCCGCTGTATCGGCAATGTCTTCAAACGCCTTCCCGGCCGACTCCCTGCAGGCGCTTGTCGCGGCTCGCCCGGGCAATCTGCCGAGGCTGGTATGGGCACTTGATAACGAACCTGGCGCACACGCCTACACAAAGCGGTGGGTTCGTATGGCCCGCGAGCTGGGCTTTACTTGCGAGGCGGCACAGATCCCCCAGCGGGATAACCGCAAAGTCGACTGGAACGATCTGCACCAGCGCTGGCAGTTCCTGGACGAAGGCGAAAAGCGCGATGCTCAGTTCGATAAGGACATCACCATTGCCCGCCATCACGGCGCGCTTCTGATTGCCGACAATGCCACGGAGAAAGCCCTGGTGATGTTCGATTGGAAGCGCCGTAGCGAATTCCATTTGGAGTTCGGCAACCGCCTGTATTGGTTCAAACTCGATCTGGAGAAGTACAACAAGGCAATCCAGGAGCTTGAGGGCAGCGAACACCACGACGACCAACAACTTAATAATAAGCAGATGCGAGCCAAGGCCATGCAGCAGTCCGGCGCCCTGCAGCGTATCGCTACGTGCAATCCCAAAGCTCTGTACTACCAGGAAAACAAGCTCACCGACGAGTCCTGGTACTACTTCCGAATCACGTTTGCCCATGACGCGGCGCCGATCAAGAACACGTTCACGAGTTCTCAGATCGCGTCATCTGCAGAGTTCAAAAAAAGGCTGCTAGGGATTGCCCCGGGCGGGATGTTTACCGGCACCACACAACAGCTCGACGCGTTTATCGAAGAACAAACCGACGCGCTTAAAACGGTGCAAACCATCGACTTCACCGGCTATACCCGTGAACACGGTGCGTACGTCTACGGCGATGTGGCAGTGCGTGACGGGAAGGTGTTCAAGCTCAACGAAGAAGACTTTTTCGATATGGACCGGCTCAGCATTAAGACCTTGAGCCAATCGGTGATCCTCAACCTAAACACTGACCTGCAGAAGTTTGAAACCGAATGGCTTGAAATCATATGGGAGTGTTTCGGCGCCAAGGGCCTGGTTGCGCTTGCTTTCTGGTTCGGCTCCCTGTTTGCCGAGCAAATCCGGCAACACCAGAAAAGCTATCCGTTCATGGAAATCATAGGCGAACCAGGTGCCGGCAAATCTACCTTGATTGAATTCCTCTGGAAGCTGTGCGGCCGGAGTGATTACGAGGGCTTCGACCCAACCAAAGGGACACCGGTAGCGCGGGCCCGTAACTTTGCCCAGGTCGCCAACCTGCCAGTGGTACTGATTGAATCCGAGCGGGAAAAGACCGATGGCAGCCAGACCAAACAGTACGACTGGGACGAGCTGAAAACTGCTTACAACGGGCGTAGCGTCCGCTCCACCGGTGTGAAGAACAACGGCAACGACACCCGCGAACCACCATTCCGTGCGGCAGTGGTCATCGGCCAGAACCACGCTGTCAACGCGTCAGAACCCATCCTGCAGCGGCTCGTACACATTGCGATGACGAAAGAAGGCCAGACACCTCAGACCAAACTGTTGGTGGAAAAGCTGGAGCGCATGCCGGTCGACCGCGTTAGCGGCTTCCTGGTGAAGTCCACCATGATGGAAAGCGCGGTCATGGAAACCGTCCGCGAAAAGGGTCCGAAGTACGAACAGCAGCTGCTCGCACTGCCCGAAATCCGCACGGTGCGAATCGCAAAGAATCACGCCCAATTGCACGCCCTGGTCGACGCCCTTGTACATGTGGTCCCGCTGAAAAAGCACCAGGTGGACGCAGCCCATGCCGAAATCCAAAACATGGCCAAGGATCGCCAGCTGGCCATCAACGCTGACCACTCCGTCGTTGTGGAGTTTTGGGAGCTGTTCGACTACCTCAACGGCCCCGATGGCGACCTCAACCACTCCCGCACTGACGGGCTGATCGCCGTCAACCTGAACGAATTCGCGGAAATGGCAGCGAACAAACGGCAGAAAGTCCCGGATTTGACCGAACTCAAGCGCCACCTCAAGACCAGCAAGTGCCCCAAGTTCATAGAGACCAACCGCACCGTTTGCTCGGCGCGGGCCAAGGACGCCTTCGATAAGGCCAAAACCGTGCGCTGCTGGATGTTTCGTAGCGACTGATCACCACCAGGAGCAACAGCGATGCAGATTCAAGTTATCACCGGCGAGGGTCGGGACGGTGCCACGAAAAACCTCAAGCACTTGATGGTGCTGCAGGAGTGGATTGTGGGAGCCAACCAAATGGTGTACGCCGAGGCATACAGCGCTGCGGGCCTGGTCGAGATTCTGGAAGTCCGTGGTGCCACGGAAAAAGAGCTTCTGGTTCTGCAGTGCACAAGGCAGCAAATCCAAGCGGTATTGGAATGGCAGTCAGCCATGGACGAGGTAATCGAGCTGGAGAACCTGGTGATTCACCTAGTCAGGCAAGTGCAACCAACAACTGCCGGCGAACGCCGGTAATTAGAGCGGTGCCGAGGAGTTACAGCTCCCCGGCACCAGCCACCACCGAGGGCAACACCATGCAAGCACAGCACCAAAGCAGCAGCGACGACAAGGCTACCACAGCGCCCGCCGATGGCATGCAGGCGGCACGGCACCTGATGGCCATCCGCATCGTCGGTACTGCGCTTTTCGATTACCAGGTGCGGAAGACGGCCGATGCACGTATCCGGCTTGAATGCGTCACCACCATGGCTCAGTTACAAGGCGATCTTACCGCACACGAAGCGGCTCTGGTCTCCCAACTGCTCGCCAAGTCAACTTTCATAGGAGCGTCACTATGACCGGCAATACACCACGGATGCGGCCGACGATGGCCAGCAAACGCCTTGATCTGCCAAGCCTATGCGACATCTGCGGTTTTGCTCGTTCGACGCGCCGGCACCAGGGATGCAGCAAGCTGCGTCAACAGCGCAAATCAGACGAGTGGGCAATGTTGATGCTGGAGAGGCTTGCTGCTCGTACAGCACGAGGGAAACGTTATGCACGCTGATCCAGGTAACAAATCGTCACTTGAGGCAGGGCCTCCCCAAACCCTTACAGGTTTGAAGCGCCGAGCAACCAGGATCAAAAAGGCCCGTGGCATCCGCCACGCAGAGGCCTTGGAGATCGTCGCTCAAAGCATGGGGCACACCAGCTATAGGTCCGCATTGACTGATCTGGAGAGCGTCCAACACGCGCCGATTGAATAGACCCAGCAGTTGGCAACCAAACTTCTAACAACCATCCCCCGGGCGCAGAGCTAAACTTCCCGGGGTGCTACAGCTTACAGAGGGTTAGCAATGAACTCCCGATCGGATAACGTCTTGGTATTCACCGACCTGCAGCGCATCACCGGCTACCAACGCCGGTCTGATGTGGAGCGGTCGCTGATTGACCAGGGCGTTCGCCTGTTCCGTGGCCGAACAGGGCCTTGGACAACGCTGGACCTTATCAACCAGGCAGCAGGCATGAAGCCTGTCGCTACAGAGCGATACGACGCCGACATCCTATGAAAAAGGCACGGAAGCGGAAGCACAACCCGCATATTCCCGCACACATTGACCAGGCCGCTCTACCAGCGGCCGTTTACTTTGACCAACGAAAGGGTCAGGTCTGGTACACGCTGCACTATGACGAAACGGGTAAACAGCGCCGGCGCAACATTGCACCGGCGGACGTTTCTCTAGCCGAGCTACACCAGATAATGGATGAGGTATCCAACGTCGACCGTGGAACCCTTAGCTATGTCTGCAAGCAATTCCACGAAAGCGACCGATACAAAAAACTCAGCCCCAAAACCCATGACGACTACTGCTATTCGCGTGATGTCCTGCTGAACCTGCCCACCAGATTGGGTAAGCCGCTGGGTGACCTGGCAGTTCGGAAGTTCAGTTCTGCCCTGGTACAACGAATTGTCGATCGGCTCGCGGACGATGGCACCCCGTCCAAAGCAGCCCACGCCCTGCGATACCTGCGCCGGGTTCTGCAGTGGGGACGCAACCGTGGCTATTTGGAAGTGAACCCCGCTCTGGGCATCGAAGCCCCAGTCGAACGAAAGCAGCGCCGCTTGCCGAACCACCAGGTCATGGACACGCTCATTGATCGGGCCATTGCTCGAGGACTGCTTATACGCGGCGAGAAAGGCGGCTGCCCCGAATACCTCGGTTACGTCATGGAGCTGGCTTATCTCTGCAGGCTGCGAGGAATCGAAGTCGTCACGCTGACGGACGAAAACGAACTCGAAACCGGCATTTTGACCAACCGTCGCAAGGGTAGTCGGGACAACATTGTCCGGTGGACGCCCAGGTTGCGCTCGGCATGGGATAAGGCGAAGGCATATCGAGCGAAGGTATGGGCCAAAAGGAAAACAGCGATCCCTATCATGCCCTCAAGGCGAAATATTATCGTTGCCAGCCATGGCGGCCCGCTTCGCAAGTCCAGCTTAGACACAGCTTGGCAGCGCTTCATCACCCTGGCTCTTGCCGATGAAATCATCACGCCGGAACAACGGTTCGCCCTTCACGACCTCAAACGACGTGGGATCACAGACACCGTGGGCACCCGGGCAGATAAGCAGGAGGCCAGCGGTCACCGCGACCCGAAAATGATGGACGTCTACGACCACAGCGTACCGACCGTATCCCCTTCTGCAGACTGAGCAAATCGGACGTAACAAGCGAGAAAGTGCCCGCCATCTACGCGGGCCTTGGTGCACCTGGACGTAACAAGAAATCTCGTAAGTCATTGATTTGTATGCTCTGGGCACCTAG
>NZ_LXJP01000071.1:0-31830 GCF_001728855.1 Pseudomonas sp. AP19
CTTCAGCTGAGGTTTTCCAGGGTTTGCGTGTCCCAGCGGTGAGTGTTGATGGCCAGGTAGAGCATGCCAATCGTCAGTGGCACCTTAGCGCCACGCCCTTTGGCGCGGTGTTTCAGGAACACATCGAACGCTGGCGGTTGGAAGTAACGATAAGCGTCGTAGTCGCCCAGGTCGACCGCAAAATCCTTCTCCAACGCCTCCATGAATTGCGTAGCCTCGGCGCGGTCGCAGCCAAGGTCGAAGTTGATTGAGGTGTCGAGGCGAAGGGTCTTGTGTTTCGGCAGGCCGATTTCTTCGTGCAGCAATTGCAGCAGCTGCTGCATGGCGGGGTCTTCGGGGAAGTTGGGGGCCAGGTTCATGGTGGGGGCACGCAGGAGTGGGTGAGGGGGAGGGTTACGTTTTAGTCGGTATTTGTTGCGGGTGATGAAGAGTGCCAAGCCTATCAAGAATACGAAGATAGGGAGGAAGGGCATGCTGAGGGTTACTGCCACGTAGGGTAATCAGAACGCCAATGCCAGGCCGGCTACGAGGCATGTGACTGCAAGGCGTTTTCTCAGAATAGCGTCAGTGATTGGGTAATGCAGTACCAGGTAAAAACCCAAGAAACAGGCGATTTGCAGGACAGTATTCATGACGCTTGAAATCTCCTTGCTTCGAGTGCCTGTGTGTTCCAGCGTTTGGCTTTGACGGCGTGGTAGAGCATGCCAAGGGTGAGCGGGATGTTGCCTTTGCTGCCTCTGTCCACCCGTCGGTAGCGCACTTCGTTTGCCGAAGTACCTGCGCCTCACCAACAGAGGTTTGCCAACGCGTGCTTGTGGGTGGGTAAAACGGTAAGGCGAATCCACCGTGAAGGTGACGCCGTAGTGGCCGATGTATTGAGTCCTTTCGAGGTGCACGGATTTTTTGCCGGGACAGTGGAGAGGGCGCTAGTTTCGGTCATGCGCAGGCGAGTTACGTAGAGGGTGGCGCAGGTGTTTTGAGCAGTTTAGGACGAGGACTACGCTGTATTTAGCGGCTTCCTACAGGGCTTTCCGGCGTTTTCGGTTTGACAGTGATTTTTTGGTCAACACCCATTCAATGTGGGAGTCGGGCTCGCCCGCGATGGCGCTGTGTCAGGTGCAGAAATATAGCCTGATATACCGCCATCGCAGGCAAGCCCGCTTCCGCAGGTTTAGCTCAGTGGCTGGCCTGGTGATGGTTGGTTATCGGCTGCCGGTTGCAGTTGAACGTGTTGCGCGGCTTCCAGCAGATCACAGCCATCCTGCACGAGCAGGTACAAGGCATTAATGATGTGGGAAATATCGTCGAGGTCCGCGTGTTCGTAGGTCAGGCAGGTGAAGGTTTCCAGTAAGTCGCTGGCAGCGCGGATGCGCTGGTGTGCGGCGCTCTGGATGTCCTCGGCGGTGGCTTCGGTGTCGATGACGAGAGGGTGGGTGTCGGTGAAGTTGGTGCGTAGCTGACGATAGCGATCCATCGTTTCAGGTATTTGCATTTGAAGGTGCTCGGTTTGCTGTTAGGTAACCGACATCATCGTGGCCAAACGGTGGGTGGCGGACTGTGCGCGGGTTGGCCAGCCGGAAACAGCACTCCGACACGTCCGAAGACGTCCCACACACAGCCGCCATAGCAGTGCATTACGAGACGATAGACGTTCGTAAGGCAGCTAGTGGCACTTATGTGTGCTGTTTTCGAGTGACCAAACCCGATCGCTGAATTGGCAGCGATGGGCCAAACCTTAGAAGTGAGCGTTCTTTCGAGCAATAAACAGATGGTTTAACCGGTGGTGATTCGATCAAGCACTGACCGGCACACTGATACACCGCTCAAAAATCGCTTCCAGCCCCCGATAGTCACACGCCACCGCATCGATGTTCGCCGGTACCCACGCCGCGTGTTTCACCAGCCACCAGTTCACCGAGAACCCCGCATTCACGATGATCTGTTCGAACAAAATCCGCTGCGCCCGGCCGTTGCCTTCGCGAAAGGGGTGGATGACGTTGAGGTCGCCATACGCCTCGGCAATCAAAGGCACGAGCTCAGCCTGGGGAGCACCGACATACCAATTAGCCTGTTGCATATGCCGGATGATTTTCGCTGCTTCCGGCGGGATGCGTTCCGGCGTGCAGAACAGCGTTTCACCTTTCTGGATGTTGACGCTGCGCAGCTCGCCAGCCCAATCGTAGATGTCGCCGAACAGGGTGCGGTGTATGTGTTGTAGCCGGCTGAGATCGTAGGGCGGTGGGTAGAGCGGGAGGCTGCCTACAGCGATTTCAGATAATTCGCGCTCGGCTTGATGGAGGCGTGATGCGTCGCGCAAATCGAGGCGGTTACGCAGGATGCTGCTATCGGGATAGCAGTATGGGTCCTGGCCCACCCCGTATTTGTCGAGCATCAGTGTGGCGTTTTGCGGTACTTGGCAAGAACGGCTTCGCGGGTCGGCAAGGGCTTGTCGACATCGGCCGGTTGGGTGTCGAACCCCTCCAGGCGCAAGCTGGCCAGATAATTGGAACGGCGGATCTTGTGGTAGTGATCCTGTTTTTGCTCAAACGTCGGTTCGCTCATTGCAGCGTACTCCTGGGTCGCAATGTTCAATTGTAGCGCAATGCTTGCGGGCGCAGGCGAGATAAAAACCACGTCACATTCCGCATAAAAAAACCGCCAACCCATCGAATTCAGCGTATGTTGCACCGCAAAATCGTGTCGGGCGATTCCGCCCACTACTTAAAGGGA
Organism: Pseudomonas sp. AP19; assembly: GCF_001728855.1. NCBI lineage: Bacteria > Pseudomonadati > Pseudomonadota > Gammaproteobacteria > Pseudomonadales > Pseudomonadaceae > Pseudomonas > Pseudomonas sp. AP19. The sequence goes on from NZ_LXJP01000071.1 coordinate 2,731, forward strand.
GTTAAGCATGGGTTTGCTTCGTGTCGCCTCGGCGATGTCATTGTGTGCGGTGGCTTTTTCGATCCAGGCCGAGCAGTTGCCGATCGAGGTGCTAAGTGCGGTGGTCAAGGACCAGAAAATCGCCGACGCCGAAGTGCTGCTGCAACGTAACGGCGCACAAAACGTGGTGGGCCGCACCAACGCGCAAGGCCAGGTGACCCTCACCAGCGAAGCCGCCGATGACGCCAGCAATCTGCTGATCATCAAGAAGCCCGGCTATTCCAACCTGGTGGTGAAGTGCCCGTGCAAAGGCATGACGTACGCCATCAGCCCGGTGATGGAAAACCTCGATGGCCTGCGCGTCGTGCTGACCTGGGGTAAAACCCCGGAAGACCTCGACTCTCACATGATTTTCCCGGGCAACAACATCTTCTTCGGCAACCAGAAAGGCACCGACGCCGAGCTGGATGTGGATGACACCGACAGCTATGGCCCGGAAACCATCACCCTGCAGAAAAAGCACTACGGCGAAAGCTACGTCTACGCCGTGCATGACTTCACCAACAGCGGCAATCCAGGCTCGCGCCAGTTGTCCAACAGTGAGGCCAAGGTGTTTGTGTACATGGGGCAATCCCTGGTGCGCACTTACTACGTGCCGAAGAACCGCAGCGGTAACCTGTGGACCGTGTTCCGCATGACCGGCAGTGGTGACTTCCAGGACATCAACAATTTCAGTGGGGTAACGGTTGATGCCCCGAACGTGCTCAACGAAGTGAAGGGCTTGCTGGATGACAGCGTGGCGGTCACGGCGGTAGCTGTCAGCTCTTCCGCGCAGACCGATGCGAAGCGTCTGAACGTGCAAGGCGAAGCGGCCTACCAGGCCGGTAATCTTGACCAGGCCATTGACCTGTTCCGCCAAGCCATCGACCTCGACAACGGCTTCGGCAAAGCCTACGGCAACCTTGGCCTGGCGTATCAGAAAGCCGGCAACACGGCCGAGTCGATCTGGGCCAACCGTAAGGCGATTGCCCTGGCGACCGGCGCGAATGCAGCGACCGTACGGGCAGGCGCCTACTACAACATTGCGCGGATCTACGAAGCCGCGGGGCAGTTCTCGGATGCCTTGCGTCACTACCAGTTGGCGAAAGAGCAAAAGGCCAATCCGGTGTATGACACGGCGATTGAGCGCGTGCAGAACCGCTGATTCAGCCGTAGTGCAGGTCTAAACGTGTGGGAGCGGGCTTGCCCGCGATGGCGGTGGTTCAGTTGATACGTATGTCGACTGACGCACCGCCATCGCAGGCAAGCCAGCTCCCACATTTGGTTTGTATTCTTCTCACAAAATCGAGTTAACACTCCCACTTCGGCCCTAGGCCATGCCTCAGCCTGTGTATCATCCTGTCTCTTTTTTCCTTGCGACCTTTCTCGATTCGCTGAACACGCTGGTCTATGTTTTGCACTCGTTCAGCGGTCAATGGAGTGACAGCTTATGCACGACACCCTCCAACAGGTCTTTGGTTATCCACAGTTTCGTTTGGGCCAGGAAGCAGCGGTCAGTGCGGTGCTGGCCGGTCGTTCGGCCGCGGCGATCTTCCCCACTGGCTCGGGCAAGTCCCTGTGTTATCAGCTGTCGGCGGTACTGTTGCCGCACCTGACGTTGGTGGTGTCGCCGCTGTTGGCGTTGATGCAGGACCAGTTGGGCTTCTTGAAACGCCACGGCATTTCAGCCGGCAGTATCGATTCGGCGCAGAGCCGCGATGACGCCAATGACGTGATGGCCCGCGCACGCTCGGGCGAGCTGAAAATCCTGATGATTTCCGTGGAGCGTTTGAAGAACGAGCGCTTCCGTCATTTCCTGCAAAGCGTACAGATTTCGCTGCTGGTGGTGGACGAGGCGCACTGTATTTCCGAATGGGGCCATAACTTTCGCCCGGACTATTTGAAGCTGCCGGACTACCAGCGCCAGTTCAATATCCCACAAGCCTTGCTGCTGACGGCCACGGCCACGCCCAAGGTGATTGCCGACATGCAGGCGAAGTTCGCCATTGCACCGCAGGATGTCGTCACCACAGGCTTCTACCGGCCCAACCTCAACCTGCTGGTGGAACCGGTTGCCGGTGCGGACAAACGTCGGCGCCTGGTCGCCTGGATGAGCGAGAGGGCGCATCAGCCGAGTATCGTCTATGTCACGTTGCAGAAAACCGCTGAACAGATTGCCGAGCACCTGAACCGCCATGGCATTCAGGCCGAGGCCTATCACGCCGGCCTGGCCCACGATAAGCGCGAGGGCATCCAGCAGCGCTTTATGGGCGGGCGCTCCAATTGCATCGTTGCCACCATCGCGTTTGGCATGGGCATCGACAAGAGTGACATCCGCAACGTGGTGCATTTCGACCTGCCCAAGTCCATCGAGAACTACAGCCAGGAAATCGGCCGTGCAGGGCGGGATGGTCAGCCGTCCGACTGCCTGGTGTTGGCCAACCGGGACAGCCTGAATGTGCTGGAAAACTTCGTGTACGGCGACACCCCTGAACAGGCGGGCATTTGCCGTGTGCTGGAGGCGTTGCAGGCGGCGCGGGGTGACGGGCAATGGGAGTTCTTGCTGAGGTCGCTGTCGGACCACAGCAACCTGCGCGAGCTGCCGCTCAAGACGCTGCTGGTGCAGTTGGAGCTCAAGGGCGTGATCGCACCGCGCTATGCGTTTTACGCCGAATACCGTTTCAAATACCTGATCGAGCCCGAAGCCTTGTTGGCGCGTTTTTCCGGTGAGCGGCAGCAGTTTGTCGCGGCAATCATCCAGGTGTGCAACCGCGCCAGAACCTGGGCCACCGTGGATTTCGACGCGCTTTACCAGCAGCACAACGCTGAGCGTAGCCGGGTAGTCAAAGCCCTGGATTACTTCCAGGAGCAGGGTTTGATCGAGCTGGAAAGCAAGCAGATGACGGAGGTCTACAGCCTGCTGAACACCGACTTTGATGCGCAGGCATTGAGCGAAGCGTTATACACAGGCTTCAAGCAGCACGAGGTCGCGGAGGTGGCGCGGATTCATGCCATGCTCGACCTTTTTGCGACCGAGCATTGCCTCGGCCAGCGTTTGGCCAAGTACTTTGGCGATGAAAATGCCCCTCTGCAGTGTGGGCATTGTTCGGTGTGCCATGGCCACGTAGCCCACTTGCCTGCACCGCCGAGTTTGCCGCCGCTTGTGGATAAAAACTTTATGGGGCTGTGCGGTGATTTTATCCACAGGCATCATGAACACACCGGGCAGTTGCCGGGTGCGGAGCGGCTGACGCGGTTCCTGGTGGGGATCAGCGTGCCGTTGTTTACCAAGCTGAAGGCGCGGGGGATTCCCGGTTTTGCTGTGCTGGAAGACTACCCCTACGCCGAGGTGCGTGCGTGGGCCGAGGGTCATTTGAATGATCTGTAAATCCACTTTCGTGAGACCTGCACATGCCTGACTCAATGCCCTTGCGCGCCGATTACCGTCACTTCCAACCGATCATCACGCGTTGGCACGACAATGACGTGTATGGCCATGTGAATAACGTCACCTACTACAGCTTCTTCGACACGGCGGTGAATACCTACTTGATCGAACACGGTGGGTTGGACATTCATGACGGTGAGGTGGTGGGGTTTGTGGTGAGTTCGGCGTGCGATTATTTCGCCTCGATCGCCTTTCCAGACCGCATAGAAATCGGCCTGCGGGTGGGCAAGTTGGGCAACAGCTCGGTGCAGTATGAGTTGGCGGTGTTCAAGGCAGGCGAAGAGGAAGCCTGTGCGGCAGGGCGCTTTGTGCATGTGTTTGTGGACCGGGCGTCGAACCAGCCGGTAGCGATTCCGGCGATGCTGCGCGAGGCGTTACAGCGGTTGGTGGCCTGACACTGCCATTGTGCTCAATAGGCCGCAAATGTGGGAGCGGGCTTGCCTGCGATGGCGGCGGGTCAGGTTGAGTCGCATTACCTGACGCTGTGCTATCGCGGGCAAGCCCGCTCCCGCATGGACCTGCAGTGGTGTTCAGACTGCGGGCTTACCGATCACGGTAATGATGTTTGTTCTTGCGATGCCCATAAGCATGGCCGCGGCCGCGATGGTCGTCACGGTCATAACGACGGTTGTCCCGCCCGCGATACCGACGGTCTTCGTCATCGCTCTTGTTGCCCATGTAGTTGCCCAGCGCACCGCCCGCACCACCGCCAGCGGCTGCGCCGATCAGGCTGCCTGTGCTGCCACCCATGCTGCGGCCCACCACGTTGCCACCGGCCGCGCCCAAGGCGCCACCGATAGCGGCTTCGCCACGGCTGCGTTTGTCGGCACCCACCGCACTGCCACCCGCGCCACCCAGGGCTGCGCCGATGGCCGAGCCGGTGTTACCACCCATCTGCTGGCCGACAACTGAACCTAAAACCCCGCCCAATGCGCCGCCCACACCGGCTTCGGTGGTGCCACCGGCCATGGCTGCGCCACTGACCAGGCCAAGGGACAACAAGAGAATCGAGGAGAACTTCATAGAGAAACCTCAGGAGGATGACGGCGCGATCCTGAGGTTGTATCGAGACGCTGACAATCGAAAACCGACCAGTGGTACAGGTTGTATACAATTTTCTAAGTTGCTGTTTTGTATGGGGAACTTAAGCAGTTTTTGCGAGTCTTTAACTACTTCGGAACGGCCGCTTTTATGCAAAAGCGGCCTTTTTTGTGCCTCGCAAAAAGTCGGTGTGGCGGCTCGTCACAACCGGCCCGCACACCACAACACGCCCAATCAGGCCGAGCGCGCCATGATCAAACCGGTCGCGCTGGCCGCCTCCAATCGAATCGCCACAAATTTCGACGTCGGTGTATGGCTGCCATCCCCGGTGCTTTCCAGCGGCACCAGCGGGTTCACTTCCGGGTAATAAGCGGCGGCCTGGCCTGCCGGGATATCGAATGCCAGCAGGGTGAAGCCCTTCACGCGGCGCTCCCGGCCATCTTCCCAAAGCGACACGATGTCGGCTTTCTGCCCCGGTTTGAAGCCCAGGCGGATGATGTCGGCCTCGTTGACGAACAGCACGTCACGCTGGCCCTTGACCCCACGGTAGCGGTCATCCAGGCCATAAATGGTGGTGTTGTACTGATCGTGGGAGCGCATCGATTGCATGATCAGGTCCGGCACCCGGCCCGTGGCATGGGTGCGTTCGTGGATCAGGTCTTTGGGCAACACGTTCGGGCGGAAGTTGGCGCGGCCCGAGGGGGTGTTCCAGCGGCGTGCGCCGGCAGCGTTGCCCAGGTAGAAGCCGCCGGGGTGTTTGATCTTCTCGTTGAAGTCCTTGAAGCCTGGAATGGTGTCGGCGATCAGGTCGCGGATGCGCCCGTAGTCGGCCACCAGCCAGTTCCAGTCCACCGGTTTACTGCCCAGGGTCGCGGCGGCTATGCCCGCGAGGATGGCCGGCTCGGACTTCATCAATTTCGACAGCGGTTGCAGTTGGCCGTTAGAGCCGTGAACCATGCTGAACGAGTCCTCCACGGTGACGGCTTGCGGGCCATCGGCCTGGATATCAATGTCGGTACGCCCCAGGCACGGCAGGATCAGCGCGTCTTTGCCGTGCATCAGGTGGCTGCGGTTGAGCTTGGTGCTGATCTGCACGGTCAGGTCGCAGCTGCGCAGCGCTTCGAAGGTGCGCGGGCTGTCTGGCGTGGCTTGGGCGAAGTTACCGCCCAGGCCGATAAACACCTTGGCGCGACCTTCGAGCATGGCGTGGATGGCTTCCACCACGTTGTGGCCATTGTGGCGGGGCACCTGGAACTGGAAACGACGCTCCAGGGAATCAAGGAATGCCACCGGTGGGCGTTCGTTGATGCCCATGGTGCGGTCGCCCTGCACGTTACTGTGGCCGCGCACCGGGCACAGGCCTGCGCCCGGGCGGCCGATGTTGCCGCGCAGCAGCATCAGGTTGGCGATTTCCTGGATGGTCGGCACCGAGTGGCGGTGCTGGGTGATGCCCATCGCCCAGCACATGATCACGTTCTTGCCTTTGGCGTACATGCGCGCCGCTTGCTCAATCTCAACCAGGGTCAGGCCGGACTGCTCAACGATTTCATCCCACGAGGTGTCGTCGATCTGGCCGAGGTACTCCAGCACATTGGCCGTGTGTTCGTTGAGGAAGTCGTGGTCGAACACGGCTTCTTTGCCTTCGGCCTGGGCCTGGCGTTCCCACAGCAGCAGGAACTTGGCCATGCCGCGCAGGATGGCCATGTCGCCACCCAGCGCCGGGCGGAAGTACGCCGTGTTGGTCGGCTTGTCGCCGTTGGTGAGCATTTCCAGCGGGTGTTGTGGGTGCTGGAAGCGTTCCAGCCCGCGCTCTTTGAGTGGGTTGATGCACACCACCTGGGCACCGCGCTTCACCGCTTCACGCAGCGGTTCGAGCATGCGCGGGTGGTTAGTCCCTGGGTTCTGGCCCCAGACGAAAATCGCATCGGCATGCTCAAAGTCATCAAAGGTCACGGTGCCTTTGCCGACGCCCACGCTTTGCGCCAGGGCCACGCCGCTGGCCTCGTGGCACATGTTCGAGCAATCCGGGAAGTTGTTGGTGCCATAGGCACGTACAAACAGCTGATACAGGTACGCGGCTTCGTTGCTGGCGCGGCCCGAGGTGTAGAACTCGGCCATGTCCGGGCTGGGCAAGGCGTTGAGGTGTTTGCCGACCAGGTCGAATGCCGCTTCCCAACTGATCGGCATATAGCGATCGGTCTCGGCGTCATAGCGCATCGGCTCGGTCAGGCGGCCCTGGTACTCCAGCCAATAGTCGCTTTGCTCCAGCAGCGCAGTGACGCTGTGTTTGGCGAAGAATGCAGCATCCACACGGCGTTTGGTGGCTTCCCAGTTGACCGCCTTGGCGCCGTTTTCGCAGAACTTGACCACCCCGCTTTCTGGCGAGTCGCCCCACGCGCAGCCCGGGCAGTCAAAGCCGCCGTTCTGGTTGGTCTTGAGCATCATGCGCAGGTTTTTCAGCGCGTTGTCGCTGGTCAGCCAGGCCTGCGCCACGCTGATCAGTGCGCCCCAGCCGCCGGCCGGGCCTTTGTAGGGCTTGTAGCGCGGCTTCGGGGTTTCGTCGGCTTGGTGGTGCAGGCTCATGGTTGGTTCTCCATCGCAGGGCTGTAGACCCGCGGCGCACTTTTCTGCGGCAGGTGGATGAGATTGAGGTTGTGGCGGCGGGCCCATTGCACGGCCAGGCCAGTAGGCGACGACAGGCTGACCAGGGTCTGGATGCCCGCGCGCAATACTTTCTGGATCAGTTCAAGGCTGCAGCGGCTGGTCACGATTGCCAGGCTGCCGTCGGTCGAAATCTTTTCGCGGATCAGCGCGCCGATCAGCTTATCGAGGGCGTTATGCCGGCCGATGTCTTCACGGCCCATCAGCAACTCGCCTTGGTTGTTCATAAATACCGCCGCGTGCACGGCGCCGCTGTACTGGCCCAGGGGTTGGAACGCGCTAATGCGCTGGCGCAGGCCGTCGAGCCATTCGGCGGGCGGCAACGGTGCGCCGGGCAACACCTGAAGGTCTGGCAACGCTTGTTCCACTGCCTCCACACCGCACAAACCACAGCCGCTGGTGCCCGCCAATTGGCGGCGCTGCTGCTTGAGGTTCCAGAAGGCACGGCTGGAGATCTGAACCTGGGCGTATTGGGCTGAACCCGAACCGCTGAGCTTCAGATCATAAATGTCGCTAACGTCGGCAATAATGCCGCTGCCGATGCTGAAACCGACGATGAAGTCTTCCAGATCCGTCGGCGTCACCAGCATCACGGCCTGGCTGATGTCGTTATACGCAATCGCTAACGCCACTTCTTCCGCCAAGGCCGTGCTGGCGACTTCAGTGTGTTGCAGGTTGCAAAACTGGTAGCTCTGACTGGCGGCGGGCGCGGGCGTTTCAGGGGCAGGCGCCGCGCAGACTGGGCGCTTGGCTTCCATGGTGCAGTACCACCGGGGGATTGATCAGTGTTTAGACTAGGCGCGACAAAGCGTCGCGTCTAATTGCCAGTACTGATCTACCGATAGATGGCGTCGATCAAGGTTCGATTTGCGATTTTTGAAACAGCGCGAAACAGGCTTCGGCCAAGGCGGACCGGGGCGCGCTGCGGCGCATGATCAGCCCCAGTCGCGCCAGGGTATGCGCATCTTCAATGGGTTGCAGGCGCAGGTGTTCGGTGAGGGCATCGAGGCCACCGTCCAGCGGCATCACGGCGCAGCACAGGCCGCCGTGCACGGCTTGTAACAATTGATGCACCGCATCGGTTTGTAACAACGGCTGTGGGTTGAGCCCGCGGCTGTGGAAGTTGTGGTCGATGGACTGACGAAAGTGCATGCCGCTGGTGAGCATGCCCAGCGGCAATTCGATCAGTGCTTCCCAGCTCAACGGTTTTTCGCCAAAGCTGAAAAAGCGCTGGTCGTAGAGCAGGCCCATGCGGGTTTCGCCCAGCGCCAGCGAGTCGAAGCGCTCGTTGTCGAGGCGCTCCAGATACGACACGCCGAGGTCCAGGCGATTGCTCGCCAGTTGTTCGAGGATTTGTTCGGAGCTTAACGCCGAGAGCTCAAAGCGCAGGTTTGGGTGGGCTTTGTGCAGTTGCTGCATCAATGCCAGCGGATCGAAGCTCGACAGCGGCACCACGCCCAGGCGCAACGTACCCACGAGGTTGCCGCGACAGGCCGCCGCTTCGGCCTGCAAGCCGTCATAGGCCGCCAGCACGGTGCGTGCCCATGCCAGCACGCGCTCGCCCGGCGCGGTGAAGCCTTCAAAGCGTTGGCCACGGTTGACCAGTTGCAAGTCCAGTTCATCTTCGAGGTTGCGCAGGCGCATCGACAGGGTCGGCTGAGTGATATGGCAACGCGCGGCCGCCTGGCCAAAATGCCGGGTTTCGTCGAGGGCGATGAGGAATTTCAACTGTTTGATGTCCATCTTCGCTCCGGGCTTATACCAATGGCGTGGGATTCTAGCGCGTTTGGGTCTTTGGTCGGCTGGAACCCAAGTCTGCGGGATTGGTCTAGTCTTTGGCATCTGGAAATCAAACCCAAGGAGAGCACACCATGAGTCTTTTTAGTTTCGTGAAAGAAGCAGGCGAAAAGCTGATCGATCTGTTGACGCCGGGTAACGCTAACGCCAGCGATGAGTTGAAAAAGCATATCGAAGCAGTAGGGCTGGGTAACCCTAACGTTCACGCCACCGTGGACGGTGACAAGGTGACGATCACGGGTGAAGTCGCCAGCCAGGAAGAGAAAGAAAAAATCCTTCTGGCGGCGGGCAATATTGCCGGTGTAGCCACTGTCGATGACCAGATTACCGTCTCCGGCCCTGTCGTCGCCGCCGCCCGTTTTGTGGTGGTGAAAAAGGGCGACACCCTGAGTGCGATTTCCCTGGCGGTGTATGGCAACGCCAACCAGTACAACAAAATCTTCGAGGCCAACAAGCCGCTGCTCAAAGATGTGAACAAAATTTACCCAGGGCAGACGCTGCGTATTCCTGAGTAACACTCGAAACAAAAAGGTGGGAGCGGGCTTGCTCGCGAATGCGGTGAATCAGTTAACACATCCAGTGGCTGACACACTGCTTTCGCGAGCGACCCCGCTCCCACCTTGATTACAGCCCGACAATGAGGTCCCGGTAATCGTCTACCGCCGCAAACTCCGCAGTATCCTTCGGCCCTTTCTGACTGTCCGGCGCTTTCACCGCAAGCAGATGCCCCACGCCAAAATCCCGGGCACTGCGCAGGATCGGCAAGGTGTCGTCGATAAACAGGCTACGGGCCGGGTCGAAATGGATATCGGCATGCAGGGCATCCCAGAACTGCGGGTTTTCCTTGGGGAAACCGTAGTCGTGAGAGCTGATCAGCCGCTCGAAATACGGCGCCAACTCAATACGTTCCAGTTTCAATGACAGCGAATCACGATGAGCATTGGTGATCAGGATGACGCGTTTGCCGGCCCGTTTGACCGCTGCCAGAAACGTATCCGCATCCGCGCGCAAGGCGATCAGGTGGGCGGTTTCCAGCTTGAGCTCGCGCACCGGGATGTTCAGCTCCGTGCTCCAGAAATCCAGGCAATACCATTGCAACTGTCCGGCGTTACGCTCGAACAGTGGTTGCAACTCCATCTCGGCCATGGCCCGGGTCACGCCGTGCAGCTCGGCATAGCGCTGGGGCAGGTGCTCCATCCAGAAGTGGTTGTCGTAATGCAGGTCAAGCAAGGTGCCGTCCATGTCCAGCAGGACGGTGTCGATGGCGTGCCAGGGCAAAGAGGGCATGGGGCGATCTCATGTAAGTAAAGATATCCGACACAAACAATCGGAAAAGCCACGGTATAGTAACCCGATCACGCCAAGGAGCCGCTTATGCGCCAGAAACCCACCGTACTCGCCCGCGAAATAGTCGCCAGTAGCCGTTTGTTCCGCGTGGAGGAAGTGCAACTGCGCTTTTCCAATGGCGTCGAACGAACCTACGAGCGCCTCGTAGGCCGCGGTGCCGGCTACGGCGCGGTGATGATCGTGGCGATGATCGACGAGGACCATGCGTTACTGGTGGAAGAATACTGTGGCGGTACTGACGAATATGAGTTGTCGTTACCCAAGGGCTTGATCGAACCCGGCGAAGACGTGCTGGCGGCAGCCGACCGCGAACTCAAGGAAGAAGCCGGCTATGGCGCGCGACAGTTGGAGCACATTACCGAGCTGTCGTTGTCGCCTGGCTATATGAGCCAGAAAATCCAGGTGGTGCTGGCCACTGAACTGTACGAAGAGCGCCTCGAAGGCGATGAGCCCGAGCCGATGCGTGTGGACCGGGTCAACCTGCGCGAGTTGTCGCAGCTGGCGCAACACGAGCAGTTCAGCGAAGGCCGTGCCCTGGCGGCACTGTATCTGGTACGAGACCTGTTGACCCAGCGTGGAGCGTTTACCGCATGAGCGAACTGTTTTTAGGGCACCCGTATATTGCCCCTGTGATTGAGCTGGCTCGCCAGGCGGGTGAAGTGATTCTGCCGTTCTGGCGCGCCGATGTGGCGGTCACCGCCAAGTCGGATGATTCGCCGGTGACGGCGGCAGACCTGGCCGCTCACCATCTGATCCTGGCGGGCCTTACCGCACTCGATCCGAGCATCCCGGTGCTGTCCGAAGAAGATGCTGATATCGACCAGAGCGTGCGTGCCGGCTGGCAGCGCTGGTGGTTGGTGGACCCGCTGGATGGCACCAAGGAGTTTATCTCCGGCAGCGAAGAGTTCACCGTCAACATTGCGTTGATCGAGCAAGGCCGTGTGGTGTTCGGTGTGGTGTCGATGCCGACCAGTGGCCGTTGCTACTTCGGTGGCGCCGGGCTGGGTGCGTGGCGTTCCGATGTGAATGACGCGCCCAAGCAGATTCAGGTGCGTGAAGCACCGGCGGCGGGCGAGTCCTTTACCGTGGTTGCCAGCCGGCGCCATTCCAGCCCTGAACAGGAACGCCTGCTCGACGGTTTGAGTGAAGGGCTTGGCGCATTGAAACTGGCGAATATCGGCAGCTCGCTGAAGTTCTGCCTGTTGGCCGAAGGCAGTGCCGATTGCTACCCGCGCCTGGCGCCGACGTCGCAATGGGACACTGCTGCAGCCCAGGGCGTGCTGGAAGGCGCCGGGGGCGAGGTGCTGGAATTGAGCGGCGAGCCGTTCAGCTATCCGGCACGGGCTTCATTGTTGAACCCATTCTTCTTGGCGCTGCCGGCGAAGGCTGCGTGGCGCGAGCGATTGCTGACCCTGGCTCGTTCTTAAGGCCCCTAAAAAAATCAAAATGTGGGAGCTGGCAAGCCAGTTCCCACATTGGTTTTTGTGTGGTGGCTATCAGCGGTGCAAGACGTATTGGCCGGAGAAGGTCACGGCTCGTTCTTCACTGCGTTCATTGACGATCCACGTCTCCAGCGTCAACCGCGCCCGGCCGTAGCGCTTGTACGTCGCCAAAAACCGCTTCCACACCTTATCTTCCGGCGCCGGGCACACCACGGTCGCATCCCGCGTGACCGGCAGCGGATAACTGATCTGCCCTTCCTGAATCACGATATGCCCGTCTTCAATGCCTGCTTCGCGCAGTTTCAAGTGCAGCCAACCCCAACCCGCCAGCACGGCGCCGCAATAGAGGCTGCCGCCAAACATCGTGCTCTTGTGGTTGATATTGGCCTGCAAGGGCAGGTGCAGTTGCAGTTGGTCGTGCTGCCAGTCGAGCACCTTGAGGCCCATCTCCCGGGTGAGGGGGATGTCGTGATGAAGGATCGATTCCAGGTAACGGCTGTCGCGGCTCATGGCGGCCTCTTGGGCAGTGGGCAGGGTCATTCGTCGTCAGCGTTATGGCTGGCGCTGTCGGCGAAGTTCAGGCCGTGTTTGCGCAGTTTGTCGTGCAGGGTCTTGCGCGGCACGCCCAGGGCTTCGGCCAGGCTGCGCACCGAACTGTGCGGGCGGGTCAGTTCGGCGGCAATCAGGCTTTTTTCGAACTGTTCGACCTGTTCGCTCAAGCCCCCGGGTGTGGAGGTGAGGACACCGGCGGCGGGATTATCCGCCGTGGCATCCAGGGCCAACTCCAGCCCCAAGGCAAAGCGCTCCGCCGCATTTTGCAGTTCGCGCACATTGCCCGGCCAGCTGTGACGCAACAGCAGCGCCCGCTGGCCCGGTTGCAGCTCGTGCAGCGGCAGGCCGTGGCGGCTGCTGGCTTCGTCGGCAAAGTGCTGGAACAACATCAGCGCATCTTCACCGCGTTCGCGCAGCGGCGGAATGCGCAGCGGCGCGACGTTGAGGCGGTAATACAAGTCGGCCCGGAAACGACCCTGATCGGCCGCCTGGCGCAGGTCTTCCTTGGTGGCCGCGATAATGCGGATATCCAACGGGATCAACTGATTGCCGCCCAGGCGCTCAACCACGCGCTCCTGCAACAGGCGCAGCAGTTTGACCTGCACATCCAGGCTCATGCTTTCGATTTCATCGAGGAACAGCGTGCCGCCGTTGGCGAATTCGAACTTGCCGATACGGCGTTTCTGCGCGCCGGTAAAAGCGCCGGGCTCGTGGCCAAACAGTTCGCTTTCGACCACTGACTCGGCCAGGGCACCGGCGTTGATCGCCACAAACGGCCCGCTACGCCGGCTCGACAGGTCGTGCAGCGCGCGCGCCACAACTTCTTTGCCGGCCCCGGTCTCACCGAGGATCAGCACATCGGCACGCGTGGCGGCGAGGGCACCGATCTGCTCGCGCAGGCGCAGCATTTGCGGCGAGTGCCCGACCAGTCGCGTACTCAGCTGCTGGCGATCACTGAGGGCCAGGCGCAGGCTGCGGTTGTCCAGCACCAGGCGGCGCAGGGCCAGGGCGCGGCGCACGCTGTCGAGCAGGGCGTCGCTGGCGAACGGCTTTTCGAGAAAATCATAGGCCCCGGCGCGCATGGCTTGCACCGCCAGCGGTACATCACCGTGGCCGGTAATCAACAACACTGGCAGTTCAGGGTCCTGGCCGTGCAGTTCGGCGAGCAGCTCCAGGCCGTCCATGCCGGGCATGCGGATATCGCTGACCACCACGCCCGGCCAGTCGCGGGACAGGCGCGCGGTGAGGCCGGTGGCTTCGCCCAGGGTCAGGACTTTCAGCCCGGCCAGGTCCAGGGTCTGGCACAGGGCCTGACGCAGGTGGGGATCGTCGTCGATCAGCACCACCTGAATCTGGTTATCGATACTCATACACTGCGGTCCTCGGACGGTTGCAGACTGACGCCCGGCGAGCCGGCACGCAATTTCAAGGTTAACAGTGCGCCGCCTTCCTTGTGGTTGGCGAACAGCAGTTCACCGCCAAAGGCACGCATCAAGGTGTCACAGATCGCCAGGCCCAACCCCAGGCCCTGGGTGCGGGTCTTGGTGGTGTAGAACGGTTCACTCGCGCGGCCCAGGGCTTCCATGCAAAAGCCCGGGCCATTGTCGCGAATGTACAGGTTGACGCCCTGTTCGGTGGTTTGGGCACTCAACCAGAGTTTGCGCGGCGGGCCTTTTTCGGTCAGGGCGTCGAGGGCGTTGGCGAGCAGATTGCCGAGGACCTGGCGCAGGCGCGTTTCCCCGGCTTGCACCCAGAGGGTGGCTTCCGGCAAGTCACGGATCAGCTCGACCTCCATCGACCGCCGCCGTTTGGCCAACAACGCCAACGCGTCATCGAGTGCCGGCTGCAAGGCCACGCTTTCCGGTGCGTGCCGGTCGCGTCGGGCGAACGCGCGCAGGTGCGCGATGATCGAAGCCATGCGCCCCGTCAGTTCACTGATCAGCTTGAGGTTGCCCCGTGCGTCGTTGGTGCGTTCATGGTCGAGCAGGATCTCGGCGTTTTCCGCGTAGCTGCGAATCGCCGCCAGCGGCTGATTGAGTTCGTGGCTGATACTCGCCGACATGGTCCCCAGCGCTGACAGTTTACCGGCCTGCACCAGGTCATCCTGGGCGCGTACCAGTTCCTGCTGGGCGTGCTCACGCTCCAGCACTTCCTGTTTGAGGCGCCGGTTCAGGCCTTCCAGGTCGCTGGTGCGCTCCACCACACGGGCTTCCAGCTCGCGTCGGGCCTTGGCTTCGAACGCGATGCGCTCCAGGTAATGGCGACGGCGTTGCATCAGCAAACCCAGCAACAGCATCAACACCAGTAACGTGGCGCCACCGACCGCCACCACGGTACGCACCGGGCGATTGATCAATGAGCGCGGCGCGAGAATTTCCACGGTCCATCCGGTTTCGGCAATAGCCGTGGATTGGCGCAGCCACGCCGTGGTACTCAGCGCCAGCGGCTGCGGGTCGCGCGTCGGGTAAGGCTGGATGGCAATGATCGCCTGGCGTTCCTCGGCGGTCAGTGGGCGGGTGGCGCGGAATCGCCATTGCGGGCGCGAGGTGAGGATCACCACGCCGTTGTGGTCGGTCACCAGCAGTTGTTCTGGGGTGTTGCCCCACAGGCTTTCGGTGTGGTCCAGGTCAACCTTGACCACCAGCACGCCGATGATTGTATCGCCATCGCGAACGGCGGCAGCGAAGAAGTAGCCGCGCTTGGCCGAGGTGGTGCCGAGGCCGAAAAACCGCCCGAGGTGCCCGGCCATGGCTTCGCTGAAATAGGGGCGAAACGAGAAGTTGCGGCCGACAAAGCTGTCCTGTTTATCCCAGTTGGAGGCGGCGAGGGTTTTGCCGGTGGTGTCCATCAGGTACATCACTTCCGCACCGGCCTGGGCGGCGACGTCCTTGAGCAACTGGTTGGCGTTGGCCAAGTTGGTGCTGACATGGGGCGCATCCAGCGCGGTACGCAGGGCGGGCAGGTCACCGAGGATTTGCGGCAGCACTTCATAGCGGTGCAGGGTGCCGAGCAGGTTGGCGACGTACAGATCGAGGGTCTGGCGGTTTTGCCCGGCCAGTTCACTGCGGTAATAACGCTCGGCCAGGTGTTCCAGCGGCCACAGCAGCGGCGCCAGGCACAACGCCAACAACGCGAGGCTGCGCCAGCGGGGTCTTCGCGGAAGGGGTGGTGTCATGGGAGTCATGCGCCTGTGGGTACAGGCGCATTATGCCTAGGGCTGTCGTGCAAGACACTCGCCGGTCAAGGAAACACGTCGGCCTCTGCCAGGAACTTGCCGTTTTGATCCTTGGCCGACAAGGTCGGAGCCCCGTCCAGCAGCCAGTTAATGTTGAGTTGCGGGTCGTCCCAACGGATACAACGCTCTGCAGAAGGCGTGTAGTAATCCGTGGTTTTGTAGAGGAACTCGGCGTAGTCGCTGAGCACTACAAAACCATGCGCAAACCCGGGTGGAATCCACAGCTGGCGGTTGTTTTCGGCGGACAAGCGCACGCTGGTCCATTTGCCGAAATCAGGCGAACTGCGGCGGATATCCACCGCCACGTCCAGGACCTCACCGGCAGTCACACGGACCAGTTTCCCCTGCGTATTTTCGATCTGATAGTGCAAGCCGCGCAGCACGCCCTTTTGCGAACGGGAGTGGTTGTCCTGCACGAAGTCCAACTGCAGGCCGGTGGCTTGAGCAAAAGCCTTGGCGTTGAAGCTTTCATAAAAAAAGCCGCGCTCATCGCCAAACACCTTCGGTTCGAGGATCAACACATCGGGCAGCTCAGTCGCGATTACATTCATTGGGTTTGCCTCGCCGAGGTGAACAGGTCGTGTGATCAGATCCTTACGCGATCAGATCTTTTGGGTCGGTATTGCTGAGTCGCTCACCTTGATAGCTGCCGTCCTGGACCCTGCGGCACCAGTCGAGGTTATCGAGGTACCACTGCACGGTCTTGCGCAGGCCGGTTTCAAACGTTTCTTCAGGGACCCAGCCCAGGTCGGCTTCGATCTTGCTCGCATCGATCGCGTAGCGCTGGTCGTGGCCCGGGCGGTCCTTGACGAAGGTGATCAGGTCGGCGAATTTTTCTACGCCGGCAGGGCGTTGTGGCGCCAGTTCTTCCAGCAGGCCACAGATGCCGCGTACCACGTCGATGTTCTTCTGCTCGTTGTGGCCGCCGATGTTGTAGGTCTCGCCGACTTCACCCTCGGTGACGACTTTGAGCAGTGCCCGCGCGTGATCTTCGACGAACAGCCAGTCGCGCACCTGCAAACCGTCGCCATAGACCGGCAGCGGCTTGCCGGCGAGGGCATTGAGGATGACCAGCGGGATCAACTTCTCGGGGAAGTGGAACGGCCCGTAGTTGTTCGAGCAGTTGGTCAGCAGCACCGGCAGGCCATAGGTACGCTGCCAGGCGCGGACCAGGTGGTCGGAGGCGGCTTTGCTGGCCGAATACGGCGAGCTTGGCGCGTAAGGGGTGGTTTCGGTGAACAGGTCGTCCACGCCGTGGAGGTCGCCATACACTTCGTCGGTGGAAATGTGGTGGAAGCGGAACGCGCTCTTGGCCGGTTCGGCCAGCGTTTGCCAATAGGCGCGAGTGGCTTCCAGCAGGCTGTAGGTGCCGACGATGTTGGTCTGGATAAAGTCCGACGGGCCGTCAATGGAACGGTCGACGTGCGACTCGGCTGCCAGGTGCATGATCGCCTGTGGCTCAAAGCGTGCCAGCACGGCGCTGACGGTGGCCTGGTCGATGATATCGGCTTGCACGAACTCATAGCGGCTGTTGGACGCGATGCTGGTCAGCGACTCCAGGTTGCCGGCATAGGTGAGTTTGTCGAGATTGAGCACTTCGTGCTCAGTGTGTTGAATCAGGTGGCGAATCAGTGCAGAACCGATAAACCCGGCACCGCCGGTGATGAGAATGCGCATGTCAGAGAGCCTTTTCCTTAGACGGTCATTTAGCGAGAGCATAGCTTGAGTTGTGAGGCCGGGCGGTGCAAGCGTGGTGTGTGCTGGGGGTTGCCATACGGACCGGGTCAGTGGCGATATAGACGCTCAAAAAAACCGCGGTCGTCACATGTTGCTCGCCACGTTGATCCATCGCGCCAATCTGCCCTGACCGCCAGTCGCTCCTGAGCAGACTGCCCAACGGCTTGAGCACCACGGCTCTTACCTGGGCCTGGCGTGAGTGCGTGACCGGCACACCCTGGAACCTGCTACAGCAGAAACCGCGTTGTTGTGTGATCGTCTGCGAGGGTTGGGTATGTTCATGCAGCCGACGGGCGATTACCCCAACATCCTGAAGACCAAGCCACCGACGGTGACCTCTAAACGCAGTGTGGACTTCTTTGTCGACATGCTGTCGAAGGCGCTGGACGAGCAACTGTAATTAATCGATTGTTATCGGCTAATTATTGTAATGTTTGTCGACTATGATCTTTTGTTCCTTTTAAAGCCGATTTTTATCCGTTATAAAGTCGGCCTTCACCCCATTCGGAGTCCTGATCGCCATGACCACCCTGCACAGCACGCCTCGCGCCGATGGCTTCTACATGCCCGCCGAATGGGCGCCGCAAACCCAAACCTGGATGATCTGGCCGCAGCGTCCGGACAACTGGCGCCTGGGTGGCAAACCGGCGCAGGCCGCTCACGTGGCGGTGGCCAAGGCTATCGCGCGTTTTGAGCCGGTGACGGTCGCCGTTTCGGCCGAGCAGTATGAAAACGCGCGCGCACGTTTGGATGTGCCCAATATCCGCGTGGTGGAAATGTCCAGCGACGATGCGTGGGTGCGCGACACCGGCCCTACGTTCGTCATCAACAACAGTGGCGAAGTGCGCGGTGTGAACTGGGATTTCAATGCCTGGGGCGGTTTTGACGGCGGCCTGTATGCACCGTGGAATCGCGACGCGCAGGTGGGCGGCAAGATCCTCGAGATCGAGCGCGCGCCGCGTTATCGCACCGAAGGTTTCGTGCTGGAAGGCGGGTCGATCCATGTCGACGGTGAAGGCACCCTGATCACCACCGAAGAATGCCTGTTGAACCGCAATCGCAACCCACACCTGGATCGTGCGGCGATCGAAGCGGTGCTCAGCGACAACCTGGCTGTGGATAAAATCATCTGGTTGCCGGACGGCCTGTTCAACGACGAAACCGACGGCCATGTGGATAACTTCTGCTGCTACGTGCGCCCGGGCGAAGTGTTGCTGGCCTGGACCGATGACCCGCAAGACCCGAACTACGCGCGCTGCCACGCGGCCATGGAGGTGCTGCAAAGCAGCACCGACGCCCAGGGTCGCTCGTTCACCGTGCATAAAATGCCGATCCCGGGGCCGCTGTACGCCACCGAGGAAGAATGCGCGGGTGTGGACCCGGTGGACGGCAGCCAGGAACGCAATCCGACCGTGCGGTTGGCGGGTTCCTACGTGAACTTCCTGATCGTTAACGGCGGCATCATCGCGCCAAGCTTCGATGACCCGCTGGACAGCCAGGCCAAGGGCATTCTGCAAAACCTCTTCCCGCAGCACGAAGTGGTGATGGTGCCGGGCCGCGAATTGTTACTGGGCGGCGGAAATATTCATTGCCTGACCCAACAACAGCCAGCCCCGCACAAAAATTGAGTGCAGTTGTAACAGTGTCTGAGCGATAACACGGCGCTACCTGTTTATAGCGCTCACAGCAAGCCCGCGGCCCCGTTAGGTCGCGGGCTTTTTTGTTTCCGAGTGCCTATAAACACGGGACATTGGCATAGCTCTTGTATCGGTGTTGTCACGGTGAACCAAGGGGATGACTGCGCAGTTCTGTCATAAACCTTGAGTAAGTTAGCCGCTCACGCAGTAGGAGAGAGCGCTGAAATGAATGCCAATATAAACCTGATCCACACGCGCCCGTTTCACCCCACGCGGGTCGACGGTGAGGCGATCCATGCGTTGGCGCTCTGGTTGAAGGCAAACGGCTCACGACAGGTCAGGCAACCTGACTTGCACAGCATGATGAGTGAACGTTACCCGGTGGGGTTGCTCAGCGAAGATGAAATGCGCGCATTGTGCGAGCTGATGCAAAACTGAAGTGCCCGCTCCCGCATTGGCAGGGTGAACGTCTTAAAAACTCCCGGTGTTACTGTCACGTAGAGCGTCCAGATAAAAGTCATTGCTCGCCTCGAAACCGTGGATACGCAGGCTGTTGGTTCTGACCGAATCGATAGCCTGAGGCACGTAGCGCACCGAGGTGGCTGGAGGGTTTTTCGGGCGTGTGTGAAGGCCCTGGAGTGCGCCGCTTAGACTTTTTTCGCCTAAATACAGACGATTCACGAAATTGACACATAGTTCAACGCGCGCATACGATTGCGCCCAACGCCTGTGGCTAACCGCCATAACTCATCCAATAAAAAAAGGCCCGCGGCAGTTCAGTCGTCTGCGGGCCTTCTTTTTTTCGGAGAAAGTTGACACCAGAAAAGCAACACGGAGCCTGGTGTCACAGCGCGTACTCAAACAGTAATAAGGAATATAAAAAATGTTGAAGCAACGGATGGGTCTGATCGCTCTGGGGATTTTGAGCGCTACTCAGGCAATGGCTAACGACCAGGAGCAATCCAAGGGTTTTGTTGAAGACAGCCACCTGAACATCGCAGTACGCAACGCTTACATCAGCCGTGACTACAAAAACGGCAAGCAAGACAAAGCTGAATGGGGCCAGGGCTTCATCGGCAAGTTCGAGTCCGGCTTCACCCAAGGCACTGTCGGTGTGGGTGTGGACGTGATCGGCCAATACGCGCTGCGCCTGGACGGTGGCAAAGGCCGCAGCGGCGCCGGCGGTATCGACTTCTTCAAGCAAGGTGACAGCGGCGAAGCTGCCAAAGACCTGGCCAAGGGCGGCGCAGCCGTCAAGGCGCGCATCTCCAACACCGTGATCAAATACGGTCAGCAGATGCCAGCCGTTCCGGTCCTGGAATACGACAACTCGCGTTTGCTGTCGGAAACCTTCGAGGGCACCTCGATCGTGTCCAAAGAGATCGCCGGTCTGCAACTGGACGCGGGTCACTTCACCAAGGAAGCTCGCAAGAGCGCCGAAGGTGGCGACAGCGGCCGCCTGAAAAGCATCGACTACATCGGTGGTAGCTACAAATTCACCGAAAGCCTGTCCGCCGCGCTGTATGCGTCCAACATGCAAGACGTGCTGAAGAAGCAATACGTCAACGTCAACTACGTGCTGGCCCTGCCAGAGAAGCAATCGTTGACCTTTGACTTCAACGGCTACAAAACCAAGCTGGACCGCAGCTTCGCCCTGGAAAACCAAGGTGACGCGGACGCTCGCGACAACAAAATCTGGAGCCTGGGCGCTACCTGGGCTGTTGGCCCGCACAGCTTCACCGTCGCTCACCAGCGCAGCACCGGCGACACCGGCTACCTGTACGGCGGCTACCGCAACGCTGGCGGCATTGGCGATGGCGGCAACACCATCCTGCTGGCCAACTCCTACTGGTCCGACTTCAACGGTAAGGACGAGCGCTCCTGGCAAGCAGGCTACGGCCTGGACTTCAGTGCCTTCGGCGTACCTGGCCTGACCTACAACATCGCCTACGTGCGCGGCACCAACATTGACGACGGTTCCAACCGCGGCAGTGGCACCGAGCGTGAGATCTTCAACCAGTTCAAATACGTCGTTCAGAGCGGCCCGGCCAAAGACCTGAGCCTGCGCGCTCGTGCGTCCTGGTTGCGCGTCTCCAGCAACGCCAGCAACTACAACGTAGGCGGTAACGAAATCCGTCTGTTCGCCGACTACCCGATCAACGTTTTCTAATTGATCGCAGGTCGCGCCTGATGCCAGGCGATAAAAAACCCCGACTGGTTCGGGGTTTTTTTATGCCTTTGGATCAGCGACGGTGATCGTTCCCACGCTCTGCGTGGGAACGCCTCTAGGGACGCTCCGCGTCCCGCCGTCAACGATCAAGGGTGGTTTTTTTATCAGTTTTGCGGACGCCAGCGGGAGGCGTCCAATCGTGTAGAAGTACCGCGGGAACTTGTTACACCACATCACTAATGTAGTACTCAAACCCCCATTTATCTCGACTCAGCGCACGCCTAAATTGACCCCACTGCCGGCCCATCACCCCGATGCCCGCCCATTGGAGCCATCACCATGCCCTTCGTCAGCCTGCGCATCACCCGTGACGGCGTGACCCCTGAGCAAAAAGCCCAGGTCATCGCCGAGTTCACCGAAACCCTCGAACGCGTGCTCAACAAGCGCCCGGACCTGACCCACATCGTCATCGAAGAAATCGACACCGATAACTGGGGCTACGCCGGCATCACCACCACCGAATACCGCAAATCCCAAGCCCTTACCGGAGAAACAAAATGAGCAAAGTCGTGATCATTACCGGTGCCTCCCAAGGCATCGGCGCCGCTGTGGTTCAAGCCTACCGCGCCCTCGATTATCGCGTGGTGGCCACCTCGCGTTCGATCCAGCCATCCACCGACCCGAACATCCTCACGGTGCCCGGCGACATCGCCGACCCGGCCACTGCCCAGCGCGTCATCCGCGAAGCCCTGGCCACCTTCGGGCGCGTCGACAGCCTGATCAACAACGCCGGCATCTTCGTCGCCAAACCCTTCACCGACTACACCCACGAAGACTACGTAAACGTGCTGGCCGTGAACCTCAACGGCTTCTTCTACATCACCCAACTGGCGATCACCGAGATGCTCAAACAGCGCGCCGGGCACATCGTCAACATCACCACCAGCCTGGTCGACCACGCCATCGACGGCGTGCCCTCAGTGCTGGCTTCACTGACCAAAGGCGGCCTGAACGCCGCGACCAAATCCCTGGCAATTGAATACGCCAAACGCGGCATTCGCGTGAACGCAGTCAGCCCCGGGATTATCAAAACACCGATGCACGGCGAAGACACCCACGCGGCGTTGGGCCGCCTGCATCCAGTCGGGAGCATGGGCGAAGCGAGTGATATTGCCCAAGCAATCATCTACCTGGAAAACGCCGGGTTCGTCACCGGCGAAATCCTCCACGTGGACGGCGGGCAAAGCGCCGGGCACTGACAAAAAAACGCCCCGGCCTGCCCAGGCTGGGGCGCTCGATCAACTACCGATGCAGATCACCGGTGGAACCGGGCTTGCCCGCGATAACGCCGGCCCTGCCAGACATTCACATCTTATTGCTCGGCATTGCAGGGCGACTCCAACACCTTCACCCCATCATCAATGACCGCCTTTACCCGCTCCTGAAAATAATGCTAGGCCCAGGCATAACGGTCCGTCTCCTTCGTCATCGCTGCAGCTTCTGCGGGTAGCTTGGCGACGTGGAGCAGGTTGGGAGTGTGGTGCTGGAGGATGGGGTCAGTGGAAGGGGAGGTAGGGCGGCTATTTTGTAGCGTGATATGGGGCAAACTCCAGGAACAACAAAGCCCTTACGTTGTTGTGAGGGCTTTGTTTTGTATGGTGCGGCACCAAGAGTCGAATCGCATTACTATTGATTTAAAAATCAATGATTTAAGGTAAAGGTCTTTGAGGCGCTACCTCTATTTATACCCTGATCGTGGATCAAATAATGGAGGGTGTTCGTTATTGATATGAGCGACTATTCGTGATCTGAAAGAGGAATGAGCTAAAAATTCTTAAATTTCGCGTATGGCATATTGACAGCGTCAATGCCGTTTGGGATATTCGACCCGTTCTTTACGCGTACAAGCTCGGTCTCGGTACCGATGCTTAGTCGGGCGATTAGCCAGACTCTAGAAAATTGCTTGGATTTATTCCGCAGAGAATATCTGCGGCCCTCCAATCGCGGGCTCATTACGGTCCACAGATATTCTCTGCGGCTGTTTCTTGGTAAAGAACCTCTTCTAAATGACAGATCCTCGACTTGCTGCTCTATCATCGATAAAAATAGAGTCATCAAGAGTCGAGTACTGTAAGTCTCACATCGTTCTTCTGTGTGGTGGCCGGTCGCCTGAAAAGGGGCATCCGGACGATCCCACCCCTTCGGTACAGTCGCTACGTCACGCGCTTGAGACAGACCTCAATAATAGAATTGAGTTCTTCAAGCCTGAGGATGTCACTAATTGGCAAGTTGACGCTATCTTTAGAAATCTGATTGATCTCGAGGTGGAGTTGGCTGCAATGTGCTCTCTGGTGGTTATCATACTAGAGAGTCCCGGAGCAATAGCTGAGCTTGGTGCGTTTTCTCAGTTGAAGGAGTTCAACGACAAAATTGTTGCTGTTTGCTCGGAAGGTCACTTTCAGAATGACTCATTCATAAAATTAGGTATTTTTCGACATATCTCAAACGATAAGCGAACTGCAGTAAAAAGTTATCCATTTGAAGTCGGATTTCCACTTACTATAACTGCTGAGATCATAGAGGATGTTGTGGTTGATGTTCAGCGCGAGTTGGACGAACTGCCGAAATCGCAGCTTCTTAAAGTATCCAATAGCTCCCATGTTTTCGTTCTCTTGTATGAGCTTATAAAGCTATTTGTTGCCGTTAAAGAGAGCGAGCTATTGGATTATCTTTCCAGGCTAGGAGTTGACGCTGGCAGGGATCAACTAAGGGGCAAGCTTTTTTTGCTTCAGCGATTCAGACTCATTAGTCTTGAGATTTATAGTGATTCCCAATTTTACGTCGCTAGAAACTCTGAATTCCACAGGGTTAATTTTTCTGCGAGCTCTTCTGTGCCGATAGATAAGCTACGTATTTCTACAGAGTGTAAAGAGTTCTATAATACTTCGGGAAAAGATAATCACCGGCTTAGAGTTATTCGTCGGCTGTTTGGGGGTGGGAAGTGATCGCCCATAAAACGCTTGAGAAAATGTTGGCTGATTTGTCATTGTCAAGCGAACAGTTAGTACGTGTGGTTTCGAGGGCTCCTTATTCTTATAAAACTTATAGTATTCCAAAAAAGAATGGCGGGTTGCGAATAATCTCTCAACCTGCCAGGGAAACAAAGTATGTTCAACATTGGTTGATTCATAACGTTTTTCATCTATTGCCAATTCATGAGGCCGCGTCGGCATATGTAAAAGGTGCAAGCATTAAAAAGAATGCCGAGGCACACAGAACAAACGAGTACATGATTAAGCTGGATTTTAAAGACTTCTTCCCGTCTATTAAAATTGATGATCTGATAGCGCACTTTCAGAAAAGCTTGCCTTTTCTTGATTTGCTAGAAATTCGATATATTGCAAGACTGTCATGTATTAATAGAGGGAATGGCGGTGCTCTGAGTATCGGCTCTCCAGCTTCACCAATATTATCGAACTCCATCATGTATGAGTTTGATAGTGTGGTAGCTGATTGGGCATCTCAAAACAAATTTGTTTATACTCGCTATGCTGACGATTTAACATTTTCCACGGCTTTACCTTACGCTTCTGAGTCAGTCGTGCCTGTAATAAAAGATTTGTTGTCTAGTTTGAAATACCCACGCTTAAGCTTGAATGTTGATAAGACGATACATTTGTCTAAGCGAGGGAGCCGCAGGATTACCGGATTAGTAATCACAAACGATGATAAAGTTTCTCTTGGTCGTGATAGAAAGCGAGAAATTAGCGCTCTTGTCCATAAGTATGGTCTGGGACTGCTTGAACAAAAAGACGTGTTTAGGCTTCAGGGATTGCTCGGTTTCGCTGCTGATGTAGAACCGTTGTTTTTATCGCGTTTAGGTAAGAAATATGGGATGAAAACCATATTGAATCTTCTGAGAAAGCGTCAGTGAGACCCGCGGGCACTATTATTCAATCTCCGTGAAAGCGTTCATGGTCTTTCTACTTTGGCGGCGGCTGATATTTTTACGGAGTAACCTCGCTGGGAAAGACTATCATATGCCCTAACAAGGTTTACTTTACTGAAGAAGGGCAGATTGCTTTTCACGCTTGCGGCATCGTCGCCCAATATCAGAAAAACCACTTCATATTCTGCGCTTCGTAAGTTGTCGAGCGGAATGATTTCGCGTGCAGCGTTACTGAAAGTACCCAATACCTTTCTGGCTGATTTTCTAAATTCTCGGTCTCCGAGCAATATCTCTGCGGCGACGCTCCCTTGTGCGAAAAGATGGCTTAGTCCAGCAGATCCCCCTTTGCGATGTTTGACGTGTATGAATTGCTTCTCAGTTGAAAGAAGATCGCACAGTTCAACTGAACTAGTCGATTTGTTGCTTTTGATCAGTCTCTTGTCTAATAGGTGATATCCGTGCATCTGAGAGGCCCTAATATTGTAATCACCTTCAGCCTCTATTTTTGCCTTCTCACCTTCTTGCCACACGTATACCCCTGGAAATTGAAGTTCAGAAACACCTATATTCGCTAAGCTAGAATTGATTCTCCCTATGAATGAGTTGTCAATTTCATACCAGGTTCCTCCAAATATTATGTTGGTTTTGTTCGCGTTTATTATTTCATAATAGATGCATTTGTATATTGAGTGATCAAATTCGTTTTCATGTATATCGAAAACATACAAATGATCTCTTTTGACTGACTCGATAGATAGCTTTGTATTGTCAATCGTAGATAGATATTTTTCCGATGATACAGTTGGTGATCGATCACTTTTGGCTCGGGTAAAGCTGAAGCCGGTTATCGAGTCCCATTTCTCTATTTCTGGTAGTGTTATAACTATACTCGGATCACGGTCTTTAATTGCTTCAAGCAGAACCCGGTCTAACTGGTCTATGTGTGATTTTTCCTTGATTCTTCTGACGTTGTCTACCCATAGAAAGTCTGTTTTATAATCATCTTTTAGGTAATGGGTTTTTAAATTCTCAGTTATGGTTGGTAAATCGCTGATCTCCATTTCAATACCAAATGAAAACATTGCGTCACCGCCAGAGATATTTTTGAAATCTATACCTGGTTTAGGTGTTCCAGTCACAGCTCTCAATATATCTCTAGATATATCAATGCCAAACACACTTATTTCTGAGTCGCGTGCGGCCTGTGATCTTTTTTGAACCGGTTGGTCTTCTAATGTATGAATATCTACGCTTCTTAAACTTTCGTGATTAAGAGTATTTAAGGCGGTTTTTAGCCCGAAGTCTTGGGCGAAGTTTGCAAGATTTACTAGGTGTCGGCCATAACCAAAAGTTATGACGAATATGTCGGTATCTGTTTTTATGAATAATACCGCAGAGCTTGATTTGTTTCCGATCTGTATTACGTTGGTTCCGGTAATTGTGTCAACCAATTCGCCCCAATTCGGTCTTTTTTCAACTGTGCGCTTTACATATAAAACTCCTTCTAAGCCAAAATCTGCATCGAGTTCATATGGGACTACGTCCTTATCCAAAACTAGTAGATCCGAGAAACCGTTGATAACAGTATCTGGTTTCATCATGAACACATTTAAGTGACGATATTTCATTCCTGGTATTCTCCCTTCCCTAGGTGATATCTCGTGCATGGCATAACGCTACTCCACCCCTCTGGATATTGCTATAGTTGAAAGAGCTTAGCAATTTTTTTGGGAGGCTGAGTTTTCCAGTGTGGCGAATGTCCATGGTCGTTGAGAGCTGGCTCATTAATGATAGTTGTTCGCGTCTGATGGAGCGGGATTTTTCGATTGGTCACGCCGCAGTGTTCGGCATTACGTATTAAGGAAAAAAGATGAATAAGCCAGACGTTGCACTAATCTATGAAGAGGGCATGCCAAGTGAATTGTATGTTGATTTCGAGAAGGCATTGCACAACCCAAATATCCGTATAGCGATTGAGTCTAGGCCCCCTAGTGGACCTCAAGCATGTCTTGAGTGGTTTATTTTTCCAATTGTCGCGGTTTACATAGCAAAACCTTACTTTAAGGCACTTTTTGGGGAGATGGGTAAGGACCATTACTTGCTTCTGAAGGAGAAACTTTCCGAAACAGCAGGCAAGGTGATGTCGCAACCTAAAATAGAGCCAGTCCTCTTAGGATCAGCAGGTAAGCTGAGTACGGAAAATCCATACTCCCTCGCTTTCTCCATATATGCGGAAGCAAATGATGGCAAAAAATTCAAACTACTTCTCCCAAATAAATCGTCAGTAGAAAACGACTACAACGAAATAGTTAATGTTTTTTTGGATTTCCTATCTGAGTATCATGCAGGAATAAAGCAGCTTGACGAAATTGGTTTTGACTCTAATGCCAATCCGCCGAGTGGACTTATATTTGTTCGCGTTGATCCAATCACTAAGAGCATCGAATGGCTAGATCACAGACGCAATGGATAATGTAGGGAAGGCGAACCCGCAAAAAAGATCGGGCATCGTCAAAGATGCCATCCAAACTTCCGATGGGCGAGTTTATTCTTGCGAATACTATGACAAGGATTGGAGCTTTTAAAGGTTTGGCAACCTACTATGGCCTTGATTTTTTTTAAAATTATGCGCACAAAATTTTTATGTTTTTTATCGGAGTAGTTCGATATGTTTGAGATATTTAACTCTTTAATCGGTCAAGTTGGTGGCGCGGCAATCGTCATTACCGGACTTTCGGCTTGGCTGGGGAGTATTTGGAAGGATCGCATCAGCTTGAGAGAGAAGGCGACTTTTGAAGTTCTTATAGAAAAACTCAAATCAGAGCACTCTCGCCAGACACAGAATCTGGAAAGCGCATTGCAAACCGAGCGTCACCTAGTTCAATTGGGGCATGCAAATCTGATCGAAAAAAGAGCTGTATTTATCGACGAAAGCTACAAGCTTCTCGTTGATCTGCACGAAGCGATATATGAAACTATTCGACCCGATTATTTTGGGAGACAACGACCTTCAATCACGCAGGCATATGAATCGGCATTGCCAAAATTCGATGCCTTCGTTGAGGTTTATGAGAAAAATAAAATTTATTTTTCTAAGGCAACGTCAGAAAGAATTTCAGACTTCTATGTTTCGGCTGCTCAGACATTGGATCAGGCTAGAGTAGCCATGCGGTCAGGGGAGGCGCTGGGGCACGGTGAGACGCCTCACCTTCAAAAATTGTTCGAGAAAGTGAATTACGAAATGCATGAGACTCGGACGGCCGTCGAACAGGAATTCAGACAACTAATGCACGTGCAATGAGTAATATCTATTTTTATAGAGGGGTTTTAATGTTTGGCTTAGACTTATGTCAGTCTTTTTACAACTCTACGGATTGAAAACTGCCAGCCAGAAATGTCAGGGTGTGACCGTTGGTCAGTCGGCCACTTTTGGCCGATTGCTGACCTTCGCCTAACGCTTGAACTGCCAGGATTTCCCTATACGAAGAGTTAGCAAATGGATGGTCAGGAGATAGTAATAGCGCGTCGATTCAGCGTGCTGATTCAGGTGGTGATTTAGGAACCAGTCGAGATGCTTTTGCTGCCAGGTCCATGGATTGTCACTGTGCCAGCGATTAGAGATCGCCGCTTGAATGGCCTTTGCTTGGCGTAGGCAAAGAAACGGGGTCAGACCACTATTTTAGCGTTTCCGTCGACGCCATTCCCTCTAATCGCCCCCCCCTTCTCAGATCCCTTCTCGCACGACTTGAATGTGAACCCAATCACCGCTGACGTGCTACTCCTCTGCTCGCTGCAGATGGTACGTACGATCTTGGCCTGTCGCCCTGATGAGTCGATCCAGCTGACTGACGAATTCGTATCAGGCGCTAAAAGATAAAAGCTGCGAATTCATAACGGCTTTCCAAAATATCAGCGAAGGCCATGGACGTTAGGGGCGAGCAGGGCGGGGCAATTGTGAGGGCGGAAAGCGGAAGGGTTTTGCACGGAAGGGAAGAAGGGGGCGATCTAGAACACTCAAACCCCAGAAACAACAAAGCCCTCACATTGCTGTGAGGGCTTCGTTTTG
>NZ_LXJP01000072.1:0-31708 GCF_001728855.1 Pseudomonas sp. AP19
GACCCAAACAACGGATATGTACGCAGCGTGCCCCCCGACAACCACAGCACTCAACCCGTAAAAAAACACGTATATACCTATGGCTAACGCAGGCAAACCCGCCCCCACACGGGCGCCTCATCGTTTTAAGGGGCTGTCTCAGGCTTTGTTAGCCAGCTCCTCCAGATGATCCATCAACTCCTGCGGCTTGAGCACCAGCACATCGCCTTCCACTGCATCCAGCACCACTTCCGCCGTATTGCCGATCAGCGCCCCGGAAATCCCGGTGCGCGCCACGGTGCCGATGATGGTCACCGCCGCCTGCAACGCATGTGCCGCATGGGGGATCAATACATCAGCCGGGCCTTCTTCGATATGCAGGTGCGCGTCATCCACGTCGAACTCGGCCTGGAACGCCTTGCACTGCTCGCGATAGCGCGCCTCGATGGTTTCCTTGAGCTGGAAGGTCGGGTCGGCCGCCGACAACATCGGCGACGGATGGGCGCTGATCACGTGCAATTGCGCCTTGGCCAGGCGTGCAATGTCGAAGCCGTGGTCGATGATGGTGTTGTGCAACGCCTGGTGCTCGCTATCGCTGTTGCCCACATCAATTGCCGCCAGCACGACTTTGTCGGCCCAGGGCGTTGACGTTTTCACCAGCAGCACCGGGCTAGGGCAGTAGCGCAGCAGTTTCCAGTCCGCCGGCGTCAGCAAGGCCTTTTTCAGCGGGCTGTCGGCGAAGTGTTGCTTGATCACCAGGCCACAGCCCTCGGCCTGCTGCACATCGATGATGGTTTCATGCAGGCTGTCATTCCAGGCTTGTTCGGTGGTCACGTTGTAGCCGTCTTCCTGCAAGCCGGACTTGAGCAGGCTCAGCATCGCCGAATGCTCGTGTTTTTTGTCGCAGACCAGCAAATGCAGATGTGCGCCGGTGACCCCGGCGATCAACTTGGCGCGCTTGAGGGCCAGGCTTTCCGAATGCTCGGGCTCGATGACCACCAGGATGCTGCGGATGGCTTGCATGGACGGATCTCCAGAGACGCAAATAAAGGGGCCTGGGACAACTATAGTTGCTGCCCGCCAGACGTCATGTTGATGCACATCAACGCCTGCGGCTGGTGGTCTGCAGCGGGGTCGGTATAATCGGCGCCCTTTTGTGATCCTTTTGCCCGTGAGCCCGATGAACCTGCCCGAAATCCACGAATTCCTCGGCTGCCGCACCCCCGACGCCTGGGTCCAGGCCGCGTTGGCCGATCAGGAAACCCTGCTGATCGACCACAAGAACTGCGAATTCAAAGCCGCCAGCACCGCCCTGAGCCTGATCGCCAAGTACCACGCCCATGTTGACCTGATCAATATGATGTCGCGACTGGCCCGCGAAGAGCTGGTGCACCACGAACAAGTGATGCGCCTGATCAAAAAGCGCAAGATCGAGCTGCGCCAGCTGCACGCCGGCCGTTATGCCTCGGGTTTGCGCAAAGTGGTGCGCAGCCACGAGCCGGTCAAACTGGTGGATACGCTGGTGGTCGGGGCCTTTATCGAAGCGCGCAGTTGCGAGCGTTTCGAAGCATTGGTGCCGCATTTGGACGACGAACTCGGCAAGTTCTATTTCGGATTGCTCAAAAGCGAGGCGCGGCACTTTCAGGGTTACTTGAAGCTGGCGTACCAGTACGGTGACGCCAAGGACATCGCTCAGGTGATCGAGCGGGTAAGGGCCGCCGAGCAGGCACTCATCGAATCACCCGACGTCGAGTTCCGCTTTCACAGTGGCGTGCCAGCCTGAGGCCACGGCCACGCCAATCAGTGCCGTGATGCCGGTTAACAGCAGGATCACCGTCTGCGTGCCCAACGGTGCGGCCAGCACGGCAATAGCCAGGCCCGCCAGCGGCTGGGCGAGGTTGTTCAACAATGTGATAACCCCCACCGTCTTGCCAAAGTCCTGTACCGGAATCACCCGCTGACGGGTGCTGCGCAGGTACACGTTGAACATCTTGTCGAAGCCGGTGATCAGCAGGAACCCGACGGTATAGGCCCAAACCCCGGGGCTGATGGCCGTGATCAACGCGCCCACGGCAATCATCGAGTACGACAGCCCGCCCAATACCTTCAACGGCAGTGCGGCGCGAGCCAGGTAAAACAGAATGGCGATCGTCACCACCGCGCCCGCCGCCTGCAGCAAGGCATAGGCATCCTTGCCGGCGGCAAACTGGCCGGTGACCATCGCCGCTGAAGTCGCCAGCGTCACCCCAATGATCAGGTTCACACCCACTGCCAGCGTGATGATGCGCTTCAATTCCACCAGGTTGCGGATATGCCGGAAGGCGATGCGCAGCGGGTGCAGCCAGATGTCCTGATGCTGCTCGAAGGTTTCCAGGGTCACCGCACTCGTGCGCTGCCAAACCCGCATCGCCAGGTCTGCCAGCACAAACAGCCCGGCAACCCCCAGCACCACCCAGTGCCACGCCCAGACTTCGAGCATCAGCGCGGCCACCAATGGGCCGAGCACCAGGCCGCTCTGATCGGCAATTTGCGAATAGGAGAGGGTCTTGGTGTAGGTGTAGTGTTTGAAAATATGCGGCATCAGTACTTCCCGCGCCATGATGCCCTGGGTGGTCAGCACCCCGCACAGCGCCGACAGCATGACCAGCCAGTAAATGCCGTCGAACACCCCGTACAACGCCACCGCCACCCCACAGGCCAGCGCCCGGTAAACCTGGCTGATGTGCAGGATGCGCACCGGCGAGAACTTGTCGCACACGGCGCCGCACACCGGGAACGCCAGGTAACGCGGCAGTGACTCGACAAAGAACGCCAGCCCCGCCCAGGCAACACTCTGGGTAGTCTGGAACACGATCAATGGCACGATAAACAACAGAATCTGGTCGGCCAGCCGCGACAGGAACAGCGAAACAAAAAACGCCAGGTAATCCTTGCGCATACAACTCCCTGTGAATGGCGTTAAAGATTGCGGAGTATTTGTTAAAAACTCTTAAAAGCATGAAGCTTCGTCGGCCCGTAATGGCCGGTTGCTTCTGTTGGCCAGCTTGCCACCTATAATGCCCGCACTTCAATCCGCGCATCCACACTGAGAATTTATGGAAAACCTGGGTCTGGGCAAAGTCCTGCTCGTTGAGGACGATGAAAAGCTGGCAGGGCTGATCGCGCATTTCCTGTCACAACACGGTTTCGAGGTGCGCGTGGTGCACCGCGGCGATCAGGCCCTGGCGGCATTCCTCGACTTCAAGCCGAAAATCGTCGTGCTCGACCTCATGTTGCCCGGCCAGAGCGGCCTGCACGTGTGCCGCGAGATTCGTAATGTGTCCGACACACCCATCGTGATCCTGACCGCCAAGGAAGATGACCTCGACCATATTCTGGGCCTGGAGTCCGGGGCCGACGACTATGTGATCAAACCCATCAAGCCGCCGGTATTGCTGGCACGCTTGCGGGCCCTGCAACGCCGCCAGGTGCCCGAACCCACCGTGCGGGGTTCGTTGGCGTTTGGTCGATTGTCGATTGATCGCAGTTGCCGGGTGGTCAGCCTGGGCGATGAGACGATCGACCTCACCACCATGGAGTTCGAGTTGCTGTGGTTGTTGGCCAGCAGCGCGGGGAAAATCCTCTCCCGCGACGACATTCTCAACCGCATGCGCGGTATCGCGTTTGACGGCCTCAACCGCAGCGTCGACGTCTACATCAGCAAATTGCGCAACAAGCTCAACGACAACCCGCGCGAGCCGGTGTGCATCAAGACGATTTGGGGCAAGGGTTACCTGTTCAATCCGTTTGCGTGGGAGGTTTAGATGCTGCGCCTGTTTCTGCGCCTGTATGTGATTCTGGCGCTCGGTCTGGCCGGGGCAATCTGGTTGGTCAACTACACCTTCGACGAGTTATTGCCCGAGGCCAACGAGGTGTATAACCGCGAAGCCCTGCGCGGCCCGGCTTACGGCCTGGTCGAACAACTGCGGCCTCTGCAAGGGCCGGCCCGGGACGCTCGGCTGGCAGAACTGCAACCCCATTACGGGTTGCGCCTGAAGTTGGTGTCGCGCGATAGCCTGGCGCTGGACGAGCGCGAGCAAAAACTCTTGGCGGACGGCCAGTTGGTGGTGCGTGGCGACTTCATGGAGTTCCTGACCACGATCGATGACGGCCCGCAATTGCTGGACATCAAGTTGCCCGAAGAACCCAAATGGCTATACATGTGGGCATACGGTTTTCTCGGGGTGTGCCTGGCCATCGTCCTGTATTTCTGGGTACGCCCGCACTGGCGCGACCTGGAGCATATTCGCCTGGCCGCGCAACGCTTCGGTGACAACGACCTGGCGTCGCGCATCCTGCTGCCGCGCCGCTCCACAGTGCGTGAGCTGGCCGGGCACTTCAACCAGATGGCCGAGCGCATCGAAAGCCTGATCGCCAACCAGCGCGAACTGACCAACGCTGTCTCCCACGAGCTGCGCACGCCGATTGCGCGCTTGTCCTTCGAACTCGACCAACTCAAGCAACAGGCCGACCCGCGCCAGAGCCGCGAGCTGATCGCCGACATGTATGCCGACCTGGGCGAACTGGAAGAAATGGTCTCCGAGCTGCTCACCTACGCCAGCCTCGAGCGCGGCGCCACCCAGGTCACCCGGGAAAATATCGAAGCCCACAGTTGGCTCGACAGCGTCATCGGCAGCGTGGCCCTGGAGGCGGAAGCGGCGGGGGTGCAGCTGACGTTGCGCACGTGCGAGGTCGACTTTATCCAGATCGAACCGCGCTTTATGGCCCGCGCGGTGATCAACCTGCTGCGCAACGCCATTCGTTATGCCGAGCGCCGTGTGGAAGTGTCGTTGGTCGCGTTCGGCAGCGGTTACGCGGTGCAGGTCAATGACGACGGCCCGGGTGTGCCGTTGGACGGTCGCGCCAAGATCTTCGAGCCCTTCCTGCGTCTGGACACCAGCCGCGACCGCCGCACGGGCGGGTTCGGCTTGGGCCTGGCGCTGGTCAAACGGGTCAGCCAGTGGCACGGCGGGCAGGTCGAAGTGCTCGATTCAGAGTGGGGCGGGGCGTCGTTTCGGATGACGTGGGCGTATGCCGAGTAAGGCTTGAGGTGAGCAGGCTGGGGGCGCCGGCTAGCCAGCGCCCCCAGGTTTATCGTGCTACCCGATCAGAACGTGTATTCCACAATGCCCATCAGCGACGTCTGCAAGCGTCGTTCCACAATCGGGCTTTTGCCCGCGGCATCGGCCAGGTACTGCACATCCAGCAAGGTCGAGAACTGGGTGTGCTCACTGATCGGCAGGCTCCACACCAGGTTCATGCCATTGCTGATATTGCCCGCACCGGCCTTGTAGGCCTTAAAGCGGCTTTGCGCCGCCTGGCCGGTGGTCACGCCATACCAGGTCTGCAGGTATTCACGGTCACCAAAGTGGCTGCTGAGGCCGGCATCGACGGAGCCGAAGCGGCCCTCATAAAGCGTGGTGCCCAGGTTCAGTTCCAGGTGGGTGTAAGCCTTGCCGGTGTCCTTGTGGGCATCTTCCTTGAGTGCGTGTTCCAGGGTCGCGCCGACTATCACGCCGCCCAGGTTGTAGGCCGCACTGACGCCCAATTGCGCGCGCGACTTGATCTCGCCCATGCCTATGAGGCGGTTGGAGCCGGCCTGCAAACGCTGGTTTTTATCCTTGCGCGAGGCACTGGGGCCGACATAGGCGCTGAAACTCAGGGCATTGCCTTCGTAACCCCAGCCCAAGCCCTTGCTGGTATCGAGGAAGATTCCCCAGGGGCTGACGATTTTGCCGCCCAGCACTGGCGCGGTCATGCGTTCGTCGCTGCCGCTGTAGCGTGGCGCGTTGGCCACGCCGGCCTTGAGGCTGTATTGCCAGTCTTCGGCAATCGCGGTGTCGGCGGCGGCGAGCAGGCACAGTGAGGTGAATGACAGGCACAGGTTTTTTGGGCGCATCAGGCGGTTCTTCCGTGTTAGAAACTCAAGAGGTTGTGGGGCGATTGCGTACGTTTGAAGGCGTAGCCCGAAGCGCTGAGGCCGTTGACCTGGCGGCTCACGGTGTCGCCCAGGCCATAGCCGTTGCCAGCCAGCACCGCGTGGGCGTTGTCGACGGGGAGCAGGATGTAATCGGTCAGCGGCTCGTTGTGCAATTGGCCGCGAATCACCAGGAAGCCTTCTTCGAGGCGCACGCTGATACCGCTCAACGGCGCGTCGGGCTCATGGGTGCTGAGCACCTGGTAGGTGCCGATGGTGTCAGCCCACGCCACTGGCAACGGCGGCGGTTCGATGCGTTCACCGATGGCAAGGCGCTGGCCGTGGCTACGGGCAGTGAGCATCTGGCGGCCTTGCACGGTGACCACGTCCAACTGCACGCGGCCCAGTTCGCCGAGGTCCTTGAGCCAGAAGCCGAGGACTTTTTTCTGCGCGCGCAGCCAGCCGTGCTCATCGCGCAACAATTCAAAGTCGAACCCGGCCAGCTCGCCAGCCAGCCGGTTATGGTCATCCTTGATTCGGAACACACCCCAGGCGGTGGCATAAAAGCCCGCCAGGCGCTTGCGGTCGATGGCGGCCGGCACGTGACGTAACTTGAGCCCATGCTCGGGTGCCTGGCAGTCGTCGGCGCAGATGGATTGGCCGGTTTGCGCCTGCAGCATCAGGCGCAGCGTTTCGGTGGCCATACGGGCGACCAGTTCTTCGGCGTTGCCGTCATTGGCCATGATGATCACCGCCAATTGCTGGTCCGGCAGCACGCTCAATTGCGCGGCAAAATCGTCGCCGCCGCCACTGTGCTGGTAGGTGCGCACACCGGGGCCGATCGGTTCATCGCCGCACGGTGCCAAAAACCAACCGAGGCCCATCTGGCAATCGAAATCCAGCGCATTGCCGGTGTTTTGCTGGGTGAACATCTCATCAATCGATGCACTGCCCACCACGCGCTGACCTTTATAGAGGCCTTGGGCGAACAGCATCTGCACGTAGTGGCTGAGGTCTTTGGGGCTTGCCCACAACCCCCCGGCAGCGAGGTCCCGCACGTGTGCATCGGTACTCGGTACACCGTCTTCGTAGCCCAGGGCGCGAAAGCTCAACTGCGTACCGGTGCCGACAAAACTCGACTGGTTCATCTCCAGTGGCTTGAGCAGGCTGCGTTGTAATTGGGCTTCGAAACTTTTACCGCTGCTGCGCTCAATCGCGGCGCCGACCAACGAGTAACCCAGGTTGGAATAGGCGACTTGCGAGCCTGGCGGGCTGCTCAGCCAAACGCCGGCCACGCGCATCGGCATCTGGCCCATGGCGAAGGTGCTGCGCAGGTCGCGCAGGTGTTCGCTGGGCAAGCCGGACTGGTGGCTGAGCAAGCGACGCAGGGTGATATCACGGTCGGCGGCCGCCGGGTCGCTGTGAAAGCGCGAGCGCACGTAGAACTCGCGCAGCGTCTGCTGGATCGGCGCATCCAGGGTCAGGCGCTGTTGCTCGACCAGTTGCAGCGCTGCCGTGGCGGTGAGCAGCTTGGCGATGCCGCCGGCGCGAAACGCCGTATTGGGTGTGACCGGCACCCCTTGGGCCTTGTCGGCCACACCGAAGCCTCGCGCCCAGATCAGCTCCTGGCCGTTGACCAGCGCAATTGACAGACCGGGTACATTTTCACTCGCCATGTCCTGGGGAATGCGGGTTTGCAGGTAACGAATGATCGCGCCGTAATCGCCTTTGGGAATCGGCGGCGGGGCAGGCGGTTGCACATGGCAACCGATACTGCCGAGCAGGCAACCCAAGAGCGGAATACCGCGCAACGTGCGAAACATGAAGAGCACCCGGATGGTGGTTTGGATGCTCGAATGCTAGGGCGCAGCCGGCCAACAATCTTTGAGAGCTTTGTCGGGAAACTGTCAAAGACTGTTAACGCGTCAACCCTAACCGCGTATGCCACTGGGCGATGGACTCTTCGGGGTATTCATCGAACTGCAAGTCGCCTTTGCGCACGCTGACTTCGACCCATGGGGCCTTGGAGCCAAGCATCAAATGCGTGTGTTGCGGCGGTACCGGCAACGGTGTGTCGATGGCGCAGGCGAAGGGGTGGATCAGTTCCGGCCACTCCGGGCTGAACAGGCACAACGCACTGCCGCATTGCGCGCAGAAATGCCGTTCGGCAGTACTGGCATGGGCGCGGCTGGCGCCATCCGGTTTGAGGCGGGCGTGGTAGGTCGAAATGTGTTTGCGGCCCTAAACCTTCAGGCTTTGCGCATCCCCCGCGAGGTTGATCGCATAACCGCCGCCGCCCTGGGTCTTGCGGCAAATCGAGCAGTAGCAGCGTTGGTAGGGGTAGGGGTGCTGGCTGGTCAGGCTGAACGTGACCGCGCCGCAATGGCAGGATCCTTCAAGGTGCATGGGCGTCTCCTCGGGCAAGGTGACTGTTGAGCTTAGGCGCTTTGCGGCATCAACGTCGCAATCAACGCGCGAATGGTGCCGGGCAGTGCTTCCAGTTCACGCACCAGGATACTGCGCTCGCGAATGGCCCAGGGCTCATCCAGCTTCACCGTCACCAACTGCATGGTGCGGCTGTGCCGCACGGCGGCAGATTCGGGAATGATGCCGATGCCCACGCCGGCCTCGACCATCCGGCAGATCGCTTCGAAACTCGACACCTGGATACGCAGCGACAAGTGCTTGCCCACGCGCTCCACGTGTTCACGCAGAAAACTCAACAAGGTGCTGCCCTCGTGCAGGCCGATATGCTGGTACGCGAGGGTTTGCTCCAAGGTCACGCAGGGCTGGCTGGCCAGCGGGTGGCCCACGGGCACCATCAACACCAATTGATCCGTGCTGAAGTGCAACACTTGCAAGCCCGCCGCTTCCACCGGCCCGGCGATGATGCCCATGTCGCTGGTGCCATCGAGCACGCCGCGCACGATATCGCGGGACAGCCGCTCTTGCAGGTCGACGGTCACGCCCGGGCGCTGGGACAAAAAGCCCGCCAGCACTTCCGGCAGAAACTCGGTCACCGCCGTGGTGTTGGCGAAGATGCGGATATGCCCGGCGGAGTCCACGCCGTATTGGGTGAACTCGCTTTTCAGGTAATCCACCTGGCGCATGATCAGCCGCGCATGGTGCAGCAAGCGTTCGCCCGCCGGGGTGATTTCCACGCCACGGCTGTCGCGGTACAACAGGCGCGTATCCAACTGGCCTTCCAGCGCCTTGATCCGCGCGCTCGCGGCGGCCGGCGACAGAAACGCACGCTTGGCGCCCTGAGTCAGGCTGGGGGATTCGGCGATATGGATAAACAGGCGCAGGTCGGCGAGATCGAAGTGCATGGCGGCTCCGGTGTGTACACGAATCGCATCGCAATAAACACCCACCCTGAAGGTGCAGTGTTGTGAGTGGCGTTCAGCATAACCGAACGCTGGTTTATTGAAATGCAAATTCTCAGAACGGGCAGGCGCTTGCATGATCCGCAGCAGACACCCACTGCCCGAGGACCTGCACCCGATGAGCGCCACTGATTGGATCGGCCGAAGCGAAACCGCCCACGACCATTTAAGCCATAACCTGCTCAAGCGCATTGCCGCCACCTTCGGCGAGGCCGTGCCCGAAGACGGCGCGGACCTACCGCCGCTGTGGCAGTGGTGTTTTTTCCAGGACCCGCTGCCGGAATCGGCCTTGGGCACCGACGGCCACCCGGCCCGTGGCGGCTTTCTGCCTGCTGCCGATAACCGCAATCGGATGTGGGCCGGTGGGCGTATCGAGTTCCTGCATGCCTTGCGTGCCGGTGAGGCGGCGAGCCGCGTGTCGACCATTACCCACGTCGAAGAAAAAACCGGCCGCACCGGCTCGCTGCTGTTTGTCACGGTGCGTCATGACTATTCCCAGGACGGTCGCCTGGCCATTCGCGAAGAACAGGACATCGTCTACCGCGAGCCCACGCCACCCAAGCAGGGCAATGGCGAGGCACTCGCCCAAGGTGAATGGCAGGAGTCGATCAACCCCACGCCCACCCTGCTGTTTCGCTACAGCGCCGTGACCTTCAACGGCCACCGCATCCATTACGACTACCCCTACGTCACCGGCACCGAAGGCTACTCGGGGCTGGTGGTGCACGGCCCGCTGATCGCCACGCTGAGCCTGCGCGCGTTTTGCCGTGCGCATCCCGACGCGAGCGTGCGTCGCTTTGCCTATCGCGGCGTGCGCCCGCTGATCGCGCCACAGCCCTTTGCAGTCGGCGGGCGGGTTACCGAACCGGGCGTCGCCGCACTGTGGGCCGGTAACGCCGACGGCCTGGCGCAGACCGCTGAAATCCACTTCGAATAAGCCAAGAACACCAGGCGGAGAGCCGTGAATGAACCCCAATGACAACGAAGAACTCAATGCCATTCGCGACGGTGTACGCGCGTTGTGCGCCGAATTCGATGCCGCTTACTGGCGCAGGATCGACGATCAAAAAGGCTTCCCCGAAGCCTTCGTCAAAGCCCTGACCGACGCCGGCTGGCTGTCGGCAATGATCCCTGAAGCTTACGGCGGCTCCGGTCTGGGCCTGACGCAAGCGTCGGTAATTCTTGAAGAAGTGAACCGCTGCGGCGGCAACTCCGGCACCGTTCACGGCCAGATGTACAACATGTTCACCTTGCTGCGGCATGGCAGCGAAGCACAAAAAAGCTTCTATCTGCCCAAACTGGCCAGCGGTGAATTGCGCCTGCAGTCGATGGGCGTCACCGAGCCCACCACCGGCACCGACACCACCAAAATCAAGACCACCGCGATCAAACGCGGTGACAAGTACGTGATCAACGGCCAAAAGGTGTGGATCTCGCGGGTGCAGCATTCCGACCTGATGATCCTGCTGGCGCGCACCACGCCGTTGGCTGAGGTGAAGAAAAAGTCCGAAGGCATGTCGATCTTCCTCGTCGACCTGCGCGAGGCCATCGGCAACGGCCTGACCGTGCAGCCCATCGCCAATATGGTCAACCACGAAACCAACGAGCTGTTCTTCGACAACCTGGAGCTGCCACTCGATAGCCTGATTGGTGAGGAGGGCAAGGGCTTTAAATACATCCTCGACGGTCTGAATGCCGAACGCACGCTGATCGCTGCCGAGTGCATTGGCGACGGCCGTTGG
Organism: Pseudomonas sp. AP19; assembly: GCF_001728855.1. Taxonomy (NCBI): domain Bacteria; kingdom Pseudomonadati; phylum Pseudomonadota; class Gammaproteobacteria; order Pseudomonadales; family Pseudomonadaceae; genus Pseudomonas; species Pseudomonas sp. AP19. The sequence continues at coordinate 11,064 of NZ_LXJP01000072.1, forward strand.
TTTATCGAAAAGGCCAGTGCCTACGCCCGCGACCGGGTGGTGTTTGGCCGGCCGATCGGGCAGAACCAGGGCGTGCAGTTCCCGATTGCCGAAGCACATATCGAAATCGAAGCGGCGGACCTGATGCGCTGGCGTGCCTGCGAGGAGTACGACAGCGGCAAGCCGGCCGGGGCGAGCGCCAACATGGCCAAATACCTGGCCGCCAAGGCGTCCTGGGAAGCGGCCAACGCCTGCCTGCAAACCCACGGCGGGTTTGGCTTTGCCTGCGAGTACGACGTGGAACGCAAATTTCGCGAGACGCGCCTGTACCAGGTGGCGCCGATCTCTACCAACCTGATCCTGTCCTACGTGGCCGAGCATTTGCTCGAACTGCCACGCAGCTTCTGAGGGACGGACCATGAGCCACACCCAAGCCCTGTGTCGATTCCTGGCCGAGTTGAGCTACGCGCAGTTGCCCGACAACGTCCTGGCGCGTGCCGAAGACCTGTATCTGGATTGGCTGGCGTCTGCCTTGGCGAGCAAGGGCGCGCACCCGATTACGTTGTTCGAACGCTATGCGCAAAAGATGGGGCCGAGCCGTGGCCCGGCCCAGGTCATCGTCAGCGGTGGCAGCAGCAGCGCGTATTTCGCCGCCCTGGTGAACGCGGCGGCGTCGCACCTGGTGGAGCAGGACGACCTGCACAACAGCTCCGTGCTGCACCCGGCGACCGTGGTGTTTCCGGCCGCGTTAGCCGCCGCGCAAGACCTCGGAAAATCCGGCCGCGCGTTGCTCCTGGCCTCGGTGGCCGGTTATGAAGCGGGGATTCGCATCGGTGAATTCATGGGGCGTTCCCACTATCGAATCTTCCACACCACGGCCACCGTCGGCACGTTGGCCGCGGCTGTCGCCGTGGGCAAGTTACTGGATTTCAACCAAGAGCAATTCATTAACCTGCTGGGCACTGCCGGCACCCAGGCCGCCGGGCTGTGGGAGTTCCTGCGCGACGCCGCCGACTCCAAACAATTGCACACCGCCAAAGCGGCGGCGGATGGCTTGCTCGCGGCCTACCTCACGGCGGACGGGCTGACCGGCGCGCGCAATATCCTTGAAGGCGACCAGGGCCTGGCGGCGGGCATGTCCAGTGACGCCACGCCTGCCAAGTTGTCAGCCGAACTCGGCAGCCGTTGGGCGTTGCTGGAAACCTCGTTCAAGTTCCACGCCTCGTGCCGCCACACCCATCCGGGCGCCGACGCGCTGTTGGAGGTGATGCAGCGCAACGGGCTGCGCGCCGAACAGATCGCCCATGTGCAAACCCGTGTCCATCAAGGCGCCATCGACGTGCTGGGGCGTGTGAACGTGCCGACCAGCGTGCACCAGGCCAAATTCTCCATGGGCACCGTGCTCGGCCTGCTCGCAGTGCATGGCAAGGCCGGGCTGACCGAGTTCCATGAATGCGCACTGAGCGACCCGGCTGTTTGGGCCTTTCGCGACAAGGTCAGCATGACCCTCGACCCCGAGGTCGACCGCGCCTACCCGCAACGCTGGCTGGGCCGCGTGACTGTCACCACGGTCGACGGCCGCACGCTGCACGGCGCCATCGACGAGCCCAAAGGTGACCCGGGCAACACGCTGAGCCGTGTGGAACTGGCGGATAAGTTCCGGCGCCTCATCCAATTCAGCGGCGCGCGCACACCGGCCGAAGCTGACGCACTGATCGAAAAGGTCTGGAACCTGCGCGACGCAGCGTCCCTGGCCGACTGGCTTTGAGGACTCTTCATGACTAATCAACGACCGCTGGACGGCATCACCGTTGTCAGCCTGGAACACGCGATTGCGGCGCCATTTTGCACCCGCCAGTTGGCGGACCTGGGCGCCCGTGTGATCAAGATCGAACGCCCCGGGGCCGGTGACTTTGCCCGTGGTTACGACGAGCGCGTACGCGGCCTGGCCTCGCATTTCGTGTGGACTAACCGTTCCAAGGAAAGCCTGACCCTGGACCTCAAGCAGGACGAGGCGGGCGATATTCTCGAAACCCTGCTGGCCGACGCCGATGTGCTGGTGCAGAACCTCGCGCCCGGTGCGGCAGCGCGCATGGGCCTGTCGTTCGAGGCGCTGCAGGAGCGGTTTCCACGCCTGATTGTCTGCGACATTTCCGGTTATGGCGAAGGTGGGCCTTACGAGAAAAAGAAGGCCTATGACTTGCTGATCCAGAGCGAGGGCGGGTTTCTGTCGGTCACCGGCGGCCCGGGCGACGACCAGATGGCCAAGGCCGGTTGTTCCATCGCCGATATCTCCGCCGGCATGTACGCCTACAGCGGCATCCTTTCTGCGTTGTTGCTGCGCGGTAAAACCGGCAAGGGCAGCCGCATTGACGTGAGCATGCTGGAAAGTCTGGTGGAGTGGATGGGCTACCCGATGTACTACGCGTTCGACGGCGCGCCTCAGCCGCCGCGTGCCGGGGCGGCGCATTCGACGATCTACCCTTACGGGCCGTTTCCCACCGGCGACGGCGGCACGGTGATGCTCGGGTTGCAGAATGAGCGCGAATGGGCGGCGTTTTGCGACAAGGTGCTGCTCACCCCATCGCTGGCGACTGACGAGCGCTTCAGCGCCAACTTCAAGCGTTCGGCCAACCGCGACGCGCTGCGCCAGATTATCCATGACAGCTTTGCGCAGCTGGACGTCGAGGCGGTGATCCAGCGCCTGGAAGATGCGCAGATCGCCAGCGCACGGGTTAACGACATGCAAGGCGTGTGGGACCACCCGCAACTCAAGGCGCGTGACAGCTGGCGTGAAGTCGCCAGCCCGGCCGGTCCACTCCCGTCATTACTGCCGCCGGCGCGTAATGCCGCCTTCACGCCACGCATGGATGCAGTGCCGGCGCTGGGTCAGCACAGCCAGGCCATCCTCGCTCAGCTCGGTTATTCGGGTGACGCCATCGACCGTCTGCGTACCCGCGGCGTTATTTAATAAGGAATTCAGTGATGCCAAAGCCTGTCGTTCGTTCCGCCTTGTTTGTCCCCGGCAGCCGCCCGGAGCGGTTTGCCAAAGCGTTGGCCAGTGGCGCTGATGCGGTGATTGTAGATTTTGAAGACGCCGTGGAAGAACCGCTCAAGCGTCAGGCACGGGATAACCTCGGGGTGTTTTTGCAACAGCATCCAGAGGCCCAGGTGTGGGTGCGCATCAATGCGCCGGAACATGCCGAGCATTTCGCCGATGTGGCGTTCTGCAAAGCCCATGCGAATGTGGCGGGCGTGCTGCTGCCGAAGGTAGAGAGTGCTGCCCAAGTGGCGGTGGTGGCGGCCGCCGGCAAAGTCATCTGGCCCATTATCGAAAGTGCCCGGGGCTTGCTGGCCGTGGCCGAAATCGCCCATGCGCCGCACGTTGAGCGTCTGTCATTTGGCGGCCTGGACTTGGCCCTCGACCTGAACCTGAGCAGCCATTCCCCGGCCGCGCAATTCGCCCTCGACCAGGCCCGCTTGACGTTGATCGTGCATTCGCGCGCGGCCGGGTTGGTCGCGCCGCTGGACGGTGTGCACCCGGCCATCGACGACCCTGAAGGTTTGCGTCGCGCGATTCGGCATGCCTATGAAATGGGCTTTGCCGGCGCGCTGTGCATTCATCCCAGGCAGGTTGCACTGATCCATGCAGCCTTGGCACCGAGCGCCGAAGACCTGGCCTGGGCCAAGCGCGTGGTGGACGCCGGTGCGCACGGGGCAGGGGCCTATCAGATTGATGGGCAGATGGTGGATGCCCCGGTGCTGCTGCGCGCGCAAAGGTTGCTGGCGGCCCAGCTCTAACTGAAGAGACCGGCGGCCACAGTGGCGCTTCATTGTGCTGTGCATTGGCGTTCGGCCAGGCCGAACGCAGGTATCTAAAATTCGAAATTCACTACACGCGTTACATCAGGCACCTTGCCTTGCAATACAACAATAAAAAGGTGATTCCCCATGCTCAAGCTTTCTCGGGCGCTGCTCTGCGCCGCCACTGTGTTTGTCGCGGGCCTGGCCCAGGCGGCGGACCCGATTGTGATCAAGTTCGCCCACGTGGTCGCCGAAAACACCCCCAAAGGCCAGGGCGCGCTGCTGTTCAAGAAGCTCGCCGAAGAACGCCTGCCGGGCCGCGTCAAGGTCGAGGTGTACCCGAACTCGTCGCTGTTCGGGGATGGCAAGGAGATGGAAGCACTGTTGCTGGGGGATGTGCAGATGCTGGCGCCGTCCCTGGCCAAGTTCGAGCAATACACCAAGCAAGTGCAGATCTACGACCTGCCGTTCCTGTTCAACAACCTGGCCGCCGTCGACCGTTTCCAGGCCGCCCAGGGCAAAGCCTTGCTGACCTCGATGCAGGACAAAAACATCCTCGGCCTGGCCTATTGGCACAACGGCCTCAAGCAACTGTCGTCGAACAAGGCCCTGCGTGAGCCCAAGGACGCCCGTGGCCTGAAGTTCCGCGTGCAGGCCTCCAGCGTGCTCGAAGAACAGTTCAAGGCGATCCGCGCCAACCCGCGCAAGATGAGTTTCGCCGAGGTCTACCAGGGCCTGCAGACGGGCACCGTCAACGGCACCGAGAACACCTGGTCGAACTATGAAAGCCAGAAGGTCAACGAGGTGCAGAAGTATTTCACCGAGTCCAACCATGGCCTGATCGACTACATGGTGATTACCAACGCCAAGTTCTGGAACGGCCTGCCACCGGATATCCGCACCACCCTCGAGCAGATCATGCTGGAGGTCACGGTCGAGGTGAACAAACAGGCCGAAGCGCTGAACCAGTCGGCCAAGCAAAAAATCATCGACGCCAAGACCAGCGAAATCATCGAACTGACCCCCGAGCAACGCCAGCTGTGGCGCGAAGCCATGCGCCCGGTATGGCAGAAGTTCGAAGGCGAGATCGGGGCTGACCTGATCAAGGCGGCGGACGCTTCCAACCTGTAATTCAGGGCCGTACCGCGTTCTCATGTGAGCGCGGGCTTGCTCGCGAATGCAGTCTGTCAGTGGATGACACTGGCGATTGACACGCCGCATTCGCGCGCAAGCCCGCGCCCAGATGTTGATCCGGTGATCACCCCGAGCCTTGCACCTACCTATCTCTGCTTCGCGAGGTTTTGCCATGCAAACGCTAAGGCGCGTCTGGGAGCACCTGGAGGAAGGCTTTATTGCCTTCCTGCTGGCCGCCATGACCCTGGTGACATTCGTCTACGTCATGCTCAACAACATCTACACACTGTTCTTCTCCCTGGCCGACAAGTGGGCCGTCAGCAGCCCGTTCTTCAATGCCCTTGGTGACCACACCATGACCTGGGCCCAGGACATGACGTGGAGCGTAGCGCTGACCAAGGCCATGTTCGGCTGGCTGATTTTCTTCGGCATTTCCTACGGCGTGCGCACCGCCGGCCACCTGGGTGTTGATGCACTGGTCAAACTGACCAAGCGCCCGGTGCAACGCCTGCTTGGCATGCTCGCGTGCCTGTGCTGCCTGGCCTACGCCGGGCTGTTCATGGTCGCCAGCTACAAGTGGGTGAGTGCGGTGATGACGGCCGATATCGGCGCCGAAGACCTCGACCAGTACGGCGTGAACGTTGGCGATATCGTGATCATCGTGCCCATCGGGTTTGCCTTGGTGTTTATCCGCTACCTGGAAATTTTCTATCGCCTGTTCACCCACCGCCAGGTCGGGTTGGGGTTGGCCGACGAGGCCGGTGAGGCCAGCAAGTTGGCCGGCAGCCATGAGGAGCGTCACTGATGGCCGTGCTCTGTTTGTTCCTGCTGTTGTTCGTGTTCATGTTTCTCGGCGTGCCGATTGCGATTTCCCTGGGCTTGTCCGGCGCCGTGTCGATCCTGATGTTCAGCCAGGACTCGGTGAGTTCGCTGGCGATCAAGTTGTTTGAAACCTCGGACGCCTACACCTTCCTGGCCATTCCGTTCTTCCTGCTCTCCGGGGCGTTCATGACCACCGGTGGTGTGGCGCAACGCCTGATTGATTTCGCCAACGCCTGTGTCGGCCATATCCGTGGCGGCCTGGCGATTGCCGCAGTGCTGGCGTGCATGCTGTTTGCGGCGTTGTCCGGCTCGTCGCCCGCCACTGTGGCGGCGGTGGGGTCAATCGCTGTGGCGGGCATGGTGCGCTCTGGTTATCCCAAGGAGTTCGGCGCCGGGATCATCTGTAACGCCGGCACGCTGGGCATCCTGATTCCGCCGTCAATCGTGATGGTGGTGTACTCGGCAGCCACCGAAACCTCGGTCGGCAAGCTGTTTATGGCCGGGGTCATTCCGGGGTTGCTGCTGGGCTTGATGCTGATGGTCGCGATCTACATCGTTGCGCGCATCAAAAAGCTCCCGGCACAGCCACGCGCGACGTTCCGTGAGTGGTTGAGCTGTGCGCGTCGCGCCTTCTGGGGCTTGCTGTTGCTGGTGATCATCCTCGGCGGCATCTACAGCGGCATGTTCACCCCAACCGAAGCGGCGGCGGTGGCGGCGGTGTACTCGGCGTTTGTCGCCTTGTTCATCTACAAGGACATGAAACTGCGCGACTGCCCGAAGGTGCTGCTGGAGTCTGGCCGGCTGGCGATCATGCTGATGTTCATCATTGCCAACGCCATGCTCTTTGCACATGTGTTGACCACCGAGCAAATCCCGCAGGAAATTACCGCCTGGGTCATTTCTGAAGGGCTGACACCGATTGGCTTCCTGATCATGGTCAACGTCGTGCTGCTGGTGGCGGGCAGCTTTATGGAACCGTCGGCCATCGTGCTGATCCTGGCGCCGATCTTCTTCCCGATTGCGATGAAGCTGGGTATTGACCCGATTCACCTGGGCATTGTGATGGTGGTCAATATGGAAATCGGCCTGGTGCACCCGCCGGTGGGGTTGAACCTGTTCGTGACCTCGGCGGTGACCGGGCTGACACTGGGGCAGACCATTCGGGCTGCGATGCCGTGGCTGATGATCTTGCTGGTGTTCCTGATCATGGTCACCTATTTGCCGTTTATCTCGCTGGCATTGCCGCACTGGCTGGGGATGTAGCACTCATTAACGCAGCAATACCCTGTGGGAGCCGGGCTTGCCCGCGATGAGGGCGTGTCAGCCAATGAATTCGGCGACTGACACTCCGCTATCGCGAGCAAGCCCGCTCCCACATTTGGTTTTTGCCAGGCGTTAGTGGTCCAGCGCGCTCAAGATCGTATAGGCCAACTTGACCCGCTCAGCATTCGGGTAATTCTTGTTCGCCAGAATCACCACGCCCATATCCTTGCTCGGCACGTACACCACGTACGCTCCAAAACCACCGGTTGAGCCGGTTTTGTTGTACAGCACGTTGGCCGGTTGCGGCTGTGCGGGCGTCAGCCAATTGACCTTGTGCGGTTCCATCGCCATGGGCGTGGAATTGCCGTCCAGCAACGCGTTCAGTTTGATCGGGTAGGGGTAGCGTTCCCAACCCAGGCCCTGGGTCATGCCGTTCACGGTGTAGTAACCGGCGTGAGTGGCCGCGATGGCTTGTTGCAGCGGCTTTTCCAGGGTTTGCGGGTGCATGTTCAGCATGACGTAGTGAGCCAGGTCCTGGGCGCTGGTCTTGATGCCATAGGCTTCGCTGTCGAGTGCGCCGGGGCCCACGCGCACAGGCTTCTGGAGCTTGTCATAGCCTTGGGCGTACTGGCCGGATTTGTCGGCGGGCACGCTGACGTGGGTGTTGCTCAGGCCCAGCTTGGGCAGCAGGGTTTTCTCCATGGCGACGTTGTACGGCTGGCCAAGGCTTTGCGCCGACAGATAGCCGAACAACCCGATGCTCGGGTTGGAATACAGGCGTTGTGCGCCCGGCGCGTAAGTCGGTTGCCAATGCTGGAAGTAGCCGAGCATGTTCTCGGCGCTGTCGGCAGCGTCGGGAAACTGCAGGGGCAACCCGCCTGGCGTGTAGGTCGCCAGTTGCAACAGGCTGATCTGGTCGAAGGCGCTGCCGGCCAGCGCGGGCAAGTGCTGGCTGGCCTTGTCGGAGAGCTTGAGCTTGCCGGTCGCCTGGGCATAACCGCCGAGGGTGGCGGTGAAGGTTTTGCTCACCGAGCCGATTTCAAACAGAGTGTCCTCGGTCACCGGCTGTTGTGTGTCCTTGTTCGCGACGCCGTAGTTAAAGTATTGCGCCTTGCCCTTGTTGACCACGGCGATGGACAGGCCGGGAATGCCTTGCTGCTGCATCAACGGTGCCACGCGGGTGTCGATGACCTGGCGCATGTCGGCGTCTGCCATGCAGGTGCCGGAGCCGAGCAATAAGGCCGATATCAGCATTTTTTGTACAGTGTGGTTCATGGTGCTTCGCTTCCCTATAAATGATGCTCTGACGATCAAGGCCTGCGCAGGCGCCGCAAATCTAAGTGGATTTTGCCCCTTCGACAAACGATGATATCTCGCACCTGCCATTAGAAAAATTTGGGGTAAGCCATGCTGCGTTCGCATTTGCCGCTCAATGCCCTGCGTGCATTCGAGGCGTCGGCCCGTCACTTGAGCTTTACCCGGGCCGCCATTGAACTGTGCGTGACCCAGGCGGCGGTGAGCCATCAGGTCAAAAGCCTGGAAGCGCAACTGAACGTCACCTTGTTCAAACGCCTGCCACGCGGCCTGATGCTGACCAGTGAGGGCGAAACCCTGCTGCCGGTGTTGCGCGAGACCTTCGACCGTATTGCACATACCCTGGGCCAGTTCGAGGGCGGGCATTACCGCGAAGTACTCACCGTGGGCGCAGTCGGCACCTTTGCCGTTGGTTGGTTGCTGCCGCGCCTGCCGGAGTTCCAGAGCCGCTACCCGTTTATCGACCTGCGCCTGTCGACCCACAACAACCGCGTCGACGTCGCCGCCGAAGGCCTCGATTACGCGATCCGTTTCGGCGCGGGCGCCTGGCACGGCACCGAGGCGTGCCAATTATTGGCAGCGCCGTTGACGGTGTTGTGCGTGCCGGCACTCGCCGAGCAATTACACACACCTGCCGATGTGCTCAAACATACCGTGCTGCGCTCCTACCGCGCCGATGAGTGGAACCTGTGGTTCCAGGCAGCCGGGCTGCCTGCCGACACCCTGATACCGCGCAATATTGTGTTCGACTCCTCGCTGGCGATGATGGAAGCCGCATTGCAGGGCATCGGCGTGGCGCTGGCGCCGGCGATGATGTTCTCGCGCCAACTGGCGACGGATGTGATTCGTCAACCTTTCGACGTGGGCATTACCACCGGCAGTTATTGGCTGACGCGCTTGCAATCGCGCGCGGAGACCTCGGCAATGCTCGCGTTCAAAGGCTGGTTGCGCGAAGCGGTGGCCGTGCAAGTACCGGACAGGGCCGGTCGCAGGGCACCTTTCTGAAACTGGCCTGCACTCGGCAACGCGCGCGCTCAACCCCTGACACCTACCACAAGCCATCTGCACAGCCTCGTCGCTACGCGTGTCTGATCATGGTGATGGCTGCTGGATAAGCAAGTCGGTGTGTTCCGAATCTATTGTAGGTTTTGGTGATGGCGGCCCTGTTGTTAATTTAGAGGACCCAACTGACTATTTTTGAAACATTATGAAACATTCGTGGTGAGGCCAGGCTCTATCGTTTCTCCTGTACTGAGTTAATCCATGAAAACACCGCGTCCCTCTGACCGCATTCCCCACCTCACACAATTGCGCAACTTGAAGATGGCGCGTTCCGCCCACGCCTACGTGCGAGGCAGCACGGTGCAATTTTACGAGTGGCTGCACAGTCTCCCTGGCCGCCGTTTGCCCCACGGCCCGGCGATCTGGATTTGTGGTGATTGCCACGCGGGCAACTTGGGCCCTACCGGCGACAACAAGGGCCGTATTGACATGCACATACGCGACCTTGACCAGACCGTGATCGGCAATCCGGCCCACGACCTGGTACGTCTGGCCTTATCCCTGGCCACCGCCGCGCGGGGCTCGGACCTGCCGGGGGTGACGACCGCGCGCATGCTCGAAGAAATGATGGTCGGCTACGAGCAAGCCTTTAAAGACAAACCCGATGCAGTGCCGCCGCGCCCGTCCCAGGTCAAGGCCGGCATGCGCAGTGCAGTGGAGCGCACCTGGAAAAACCTCGCGCGTGAGCGTATCGAAAATGTGCGTCCGACCATCCCGTTGGGCAAGCATTTCTGGTCATTGTCCCGGGCGGAAAAGAGCGCGTTGGAAACCGTCTGTGCTTCGGACGAAATCCACCAGTTGGTGAGCTCGCTCAAGGGCCGCCCCAAAGACGCCAAGGTTGAGCTGCTGGACTCGGCTTATTGGGTCAAGGGTTGCAGTTCCTTGGGTTTGAAGCGCTATGCGGCGCTGCTGGGCGTTGGTGACAAGGATGATCAGGAATATTGCCTGATCGACATCAAGGAAGCCGTCGGCGCTGCTGCACCTCGCGCAGCGCGGGCGAAAATGCCGCGTGACAATGGCCGGCGTGTGGTGGAAGGCGCACGCCAACTGTCACCCGGCCTGGGTGAGCGCATGGTGGCGACGCGGTTTCTCGACCACGGTTTTTTCATCCGTGAATTGCTGCCCCAGGACATGAAGCTGGAGTTGGATGCACTGAGCGAGACCGACGCCATGCACGCCGCCGGATACCTGGCCCGCGTCGTCGGCATCGCCCACGCCCGGCAGATGGACCGGGAAACGCGCAAGGACTGGATGGCGGCATTGCAGGAAAACCGCTCTAAACAACTGGATGCACCGTCGTGGTTATGGACCAGTGTGGTGCAGTTGGTGGGCAGCCACGAGCAGGGTTATCTCAACCATTGTCGGCGCTATGCGTTGGAGCACTAACCACGCTACGACGTCGCACTGGAACACATTGGGGTGTTCCAGTGGGTGCCCCTCTGCACTTGAAGGCAAGGCGCGGCAACCGCGCAGTGGGAAAGTAGTGTGTTGCGGGTTGTGTTTTTTACGATTTTTCGCGCGAATCCTAGGCAACGTCCTATTTGAATTTTTATTACTTTGTGACTGTCAAGTCGACGTGCTTTGCCGTTGGTCTGAAACGTTAATGAGTATTCAAGACGTTAATCCAATAAAGTACTCTTAAATCAATAAGTTAGTAGCGATTCTAACGTGAATATCACGTTTGTCGGAATCTTGGCATCTCCTAAGTTCGATGTTAGGTTGCCGCCATCATTTTTCGACGGAACGGATATGCACCTGCCAACGCCATGGACTCGGCCTTTTCTGTGCCTGACGTTATTGTGCTTCAGTGCCCTTGATGGCGCCTTTGCCGCGACCAATCCTGGCGACCAGGACCTGATTCGCGATCGGCAAAACCGACTGCTGGAAGAGCAACAGCGACGTCTTCAAGAACTCAAGGAATTGCCCGGCAAAGAGGTAAAACCTGCAGCCCCGGTGGCTCCGGTGGACACCCGTTGCTTCCCCATCCAAACCATCGAACTCAACGGCGCCGACAGCCTCTCTGGCGCTCAGCGCGAACGCCTGCTTGAACCCTTTATCGATCAATGCCTGGGCGTGTCCCAACTCAATGATTTGCTTAAGGTAGTTACCGACCACTACATCGACAAAGGCCTGGTCACCAGCCGCGCCTACTTGCCGCAACAAGACCTGTCCAAGGGGCATCTGCAAGTGTTGGTGGTAGAAGGCAAACTTGAACGTCTGAAAGGCGTCGACAACAGTCAGTTGTCAGCCCGCGAACTGGCCATGGCCTTTCCCGGTAATAGCGGCGACTTGCTCAACTTGCGCGAAGTTGAACAAGCCATTGATCAACTCAACCGTCTTGCGTCCAACCAGGCGCAAATGGAACTGGCGCCCGGCGACGCAGTGGGCGGCAGTAGCGTCTTGGTAAAAAACACGCCGCAAAAGCCGTGGCGTGCCAGTTTGTCACGCAACAACGATGGCCAGAAAAGTACCGGAGAGCAGCAGTGGGGCACAGGCTTTGAATGGGACAGCCCATTGGGTCTGGCCGACCAGTTGATTCTGCGCGGCGGCCACGACGCCATCAGCGATCACCAGAAAACCTCAAAAAACGCGATGCTCTACTACAACGTGCCGTGGGGGTGGTGGAACTTCAGTTACAGCTACAACCAGAGCGATTATCGCTCGGTGGCCCAAGGCGACGGCTTTGACTTCAAGCAAACCGGCGACAGCCAAAACCATCAGTTGCGCGCCGAGCGCGTGATCCACCGCGACGCCCTGAGCAAAACCTCGGTGAACGTTGGCGTGGCCCACCTGCGCACCAACAACTACATCAACGACAACCACCTCAAAGAGAGCAGCAATCGCCTCAGTGAGTTGCAGTTGGGCATCAACCATGGGCGCCGCATTGGCAGCGCCTTCGTCAACCTCGACGTCGGTATGCAGAACGGCACCGGCGCGTTCGACGCCCAGGGCAATCACAACCCCGGCCCGGGCGTGCCGGATGCGCGTTACCGCAAATACACCGCCACCGTCAGCTACTTGCAACCGTTCAGGCTGTGGGGTGAGTCCTTCAGTTTCACCAGCCTGGCCACCGGCCAGCGCAGTGAAGACGTGCTGTTCAGCCCGCAGCGCATGAGCCTCGGTGGCTCTTCGTCGGTACGCGGTTTCAAGGACCAGCAACTCAATGGTGACAGCGGCGGCTACTGGCGCAATGACCTGCGTTGGAGCCGCCCGGTAACGCTCGGCTGGCTGCGCCCGGTGTTCGGCGAATACGGCGCCAGTGTCGGCTATGACCAAGGCGTTATCCGTAACGCGCGCTACAACCGCGAAGTGCATGGCCGGGTGTCGAGCAATTCGTTTGAGCTGTTCGCCCGTGGCCAGCACGTCAGCACCAGCGTGACCTTTGCCCACTCGCTGGAACGACCGGCCGCGCTGCTTGACCGCGAAGCGCCGATCTACTTTCGCATGGATTTTTTCCTCTAATTCAACGCCCCGTTGCATCGAGAATTTGAAATGGATGTTCGCCAGTTTGCCTTCCTCGCTCGCCAGCCTTCGGCTGCCCTGAAACGCCGTGACTCGTTCATCGGCCTGCCCAAACGCGGGCTGGCGCTGATCCTGGCCAATGCATTGTTCTGGCAGCCGTTGTTGGCTCAGGCCGACGGCATCGTCGTCAGCGCACCGGGCACCAGCGTCGGCCAGGCAGGCAATGGCGTTCCCGTGGTGAACATCGCCGCGCCCAACGGCAGTGGTTTGTCCCATAACCAGTTCAAGGACTACAACGTCGGCGCCAATGGCGTGATCCTCAACAACGCCACCGCCATCACGCAGTCGACCCAGTTGGGCGGGATCATCCTCGGCAACCCGAACCTGCAAGGCCGCGCCGCCAACATCATCCTCAACGAAGTCAACGGCGGCAGCCCCAGCCAGTTGCGTGGCTACACCGAAGTGGCGGGGCAGTCGGCCAAGGTTATCGTGGCCAACCCGTACGGCATCACCTGCAGCGGCTGCGGTTTCATCAATACGCCGAATGTGACCTTGACCACCGGCAAACCGGTGCTCGACAACGGCCGTCTGGACCGTTACCAGGTCGATGGCGGCGCCGTGACCATCGACGGCCAGGGCTTGAACGCCAGCAACGTCGACCGTTTCGAAATCATCACCCGCTCAGCCAAGATCAATGCCCAGATCAATGCGCGCAACTTGACCGTGGTCGCCGGGCGCAACGACGTTAACGCGCAGACCTTGAATGCGACGGCGCGTGCCGATGACGGCAGCGCCAAGCCGGAGTTGGCAATCGACTCGTCGGCATTGGGCGGCATGTACGCCGGTGCGATCAAACTGGTGGGCACCGAAGCCGGTGTGGGCGTGAAGCTCGACGGCACCCTGGCGGCCAGCGGCGGCGATATCCAGTTGGATGCCAATGGGCATTTGAGCCTGGCGCAGACCGCCGCCACCGGCAACATCAAGGTCACCGCGCAGAACGTCAACCTGACCGACAAGGTCTACGCCGGCAGCAGCGTGCATGTCACCAGCGCCCAGGGCCTGGTCAACCAGAAAAGCCTCGCCGCCCGCGACAGCATTAGCCTGGCCAGTACTGGCCAGGTCACCAACAGCGGGATCATCGAAGCGGGCGTCAACGCCGATGAAACGCGCAATGCCAATGGCGATGTCAGCGTGTCTGCGGGCAGCCTTAAAAATACCCAAAGCGTGGTTGCCAGCCGCGCCCTGACAGTGACGGCTGCACACAACCTCGACAACCAGAACGCGACGTTGAGCGGCGCGAGCGCGGTGGTCAGCGCAGGCCAAGTGGATAACCGTGGCGGCCGCGTGCTGGGCACGGCATCGCTGAAGGTCAATGCCACGGGTCTGGATAACCGCGCCGGTGGTGTGTTGCACAGCGACAACAGCACCGACGTCACGGCGGCGACCCTGCAAAACCAGAACGGCCGCGTGATCGGCCTCAATTCCCTGACGCTGATTGCCGGGCAAGTGGGCAATGAAAACGGCTTGCTGGCCAGCCATCAACAGGCCCATGTAACCGCCGGGCTACTGAGCAACCAGGCAGGCGAAATCTCCGCCAACCAAACCAGCGTTACCGCCACCACCCTGGATAACCGCGCCGGCAAACTGCTGGGCGCCCACCTTAATGTGCTCGCCAGCGGCGCGATCGACAACCGCCTGGGGATCTTCTCGGCCACCAGCCTGCTGACCCTGCAGGCCGCCAGCCTGGACAACAGCGGCCAAGGCACCGTCGCCAGCCAGGGCAACCTGACCGCGAACATCACCGGGCTGTTCGATAACCACAACCAAGGCAACCTGGTCAGCCAGGGCGCCCAACAGGTCAGTGTCGGCCAACTCAATAACGCCCAGGCCGGGCTGGTATCGAGTAAAAACACCCTGGTACTGCACGGCGATACGCTGGCCAACCAGGGCGGCCTGGTGATTGCCGACGGGGCAATGACCCTCAGCGGCGGCAGCGTCGACAATAGCCAGCAGGGCGTGATCAGCAGCAAGGCCAATACCCGCGTCGAACTCGCCAGCCTGAACAACAGCACTGGCGGCCGACTGAGCAGCGACGGCGGCCTGACCCTCAGCGCCAGTCAAATCGAAAACGGCGCCGGGCGTATCAGCGCCAAGGGCGACCTGCTGGCAACCGTCGGTGTGCTCAACCAACAAGCCGGCGAATTGGTCAGCGAAGGCGTGCTGAGTTTTACCGGCACCGCCCTGGATAACCGCAACGGCGGCCTCATCGCCGCCACCCGTGGCGTCGACCTGTACAGCCCGAGCATTCTCAACCAGCAGGGTGAAATCTCCAGCCAGGCCCGCGTGCGGCTGGGTGCCGATCAACTCACCAACAGTGGCGGCAAGGTCATTGGTGACGGCGGCCTGATACTGACCGTGCAACGCCTGCTCAACCAGAACAAAGGCCTGTTGGCGGCGCGCCAAAGCCTGCAATTGAACGGCGGGCAACTGGACAACAGCCTGGGCGGGCGCGTGATCAGCCAAACGGGCGTCAACATCAACCTGAGCGGCGATCTGCTTAACCAAGGGCAGGGCGTGTTACTCAGTGACGGCGCGTTAACCCTCAATGCCGGCACGCTGAACAACAGCCAGGCCGGTGTGATCAGCGCCAAGCAACAGCTTGACCTGCGCAGTGCGGGCCTTAACAACAGCCAGCGCGGCAGTATCAGCAGTGACGCCGGGATCCTGCTTAACACCGGGCAACTGGACAACAGCCAGCAAGGCTCGATCTTCGCCAAGTCCACGCTGCAGGCAAACCTCGCCGGGCTGGACCAGCATGACCGCGGCGAGTTGGTCAGCAATACCGCCATCGACCTGGACCTGAACCACGGGCAACTGATCAACCGTGACCACGGCCTGATTGCCACCCCTGGCCAATTACTGCTGCGTAACCTCGGCAGCGTCGACAACAGCCAGGGCGGCGAGCTTTCCAGCACGCAATCATTTGCGGTGGTGGCCGACACGCTGAACAACCGTGGCGGCAAAGTCATCAGTGGCGACAGCTTGCAGGTGCGCATCGCCCAGGCGCTGGATAACAGCGTCGAAGGCGTGGTATCCGCCAAGAACCTCTTGCAGGTGGCGGCGGGCAGCCTTAACAACCAGGCCGGTGGCGCGATTGCCAGCCGTGGCGCTTTGGACCTCAAGGTCGCTGGCGCCCTGGACAACCGTGATCAGGGCCTGATCAGCGCTGCGACCACGCTGGATGCAACGGCGGGCGCATTGAACAACAGCGACAAAGGCCGGCTCTCGGCCGGTACCCGCCAAACCCTCAGCACCGGCGCGCTGGATAACAGCCAGGGCGGCCAACTGGTCAGTGATGGCAACCTCACGCTGACGGCGGCCGATGTGAGCAACCGCAACGGCGTGATTGGCAGCCAACAGGCCTTGAGCCTGAACGTCGCCAACCTCGACAACACCGCAGGCCTGATCAACAGCCAGGGCGACCTCAGCCTGACGGGGCAGCATGTGGACTCAAGCCTTGGCGGTGAAGTCTCGGCCAAGGGCAACCTGCAACTGGTGGTGCAACAGCTGATCCAGCGCCAGGGCCGCCTGATCGGCGAACGTGCCGTTGCGCTCGACCTGCAAGGTGGCGACCTCGACAACAGCGCCGGCCTGATCAGCGCCAAAGGACCGCTGAGCTTTGCGCGCCTGGCCAACCTGACCAACCGCGAACAGGGCGAAATTTCCAGCAATATCGGGTTCAGCGTGGCGGCCCTGCGTATCGACAACAGTGATCGCGGGACCATCCTCAGCACCGATCAACTGCGCGTTGAGGCGAACACCCTGATCAACGCCAACAAGGGCCTGATCTCCGGCTGGAACGGTTTGACCGTGGCCGGCGGCAGCCTCGACAACAGCGCCGAAGGCACGCTGTCGAGCAAAAACGGCAGCCTGCACGCCAACCTCAGCGGCGCCCTCGATAACCACGCGGCGGGCGCCCTGGTGAGCCAGGGCCTGCAAACCCTCAGCGCGGCGAGCCTCAACAATGCCCAAGGCATCGTCTCCAGCCAGGGCGATGTAGGCCTGAGCATTGCCGGGCGCCTGGATAACAGCAACAACGGCTTGATTTCCTCCAGCCAGTTGCTGGGTTTCAACCACGCCCAAAGCCAGATCCTCAACCGTGGCGGCCAGATCAGCGCGGCCAACATCAACCTGATCGGCCAGAGCCTGGACAACAGCGACGGCCAACTGATCAGCCAGGGCAGCCTGCAAGGCACCCTCAGCGGTGCACTGATCAACGCCAACAATGCGCGCCTGGCCAGTGGCGGCGCGTTGCTGCTGAACGCCGCCAGCCTCGATAACCGTGGCGGCCAACTGGTCAGCCAAAACCGGCTCGACCTGACCCTCGCCAGCGGCGATTTGGACAACAGTGGCAAAGGCACACTCGCCAGCCAGCAAGACCTGCTGATCAAACTGCTGACCGGTGACGTCAACAACCAGCAAGACGGCCTGATCTACAGCCAGAAGGGCAAGCTGGAGCTTGCCGCTCGCACCCTCAATAACCAGCAGGGCACCTTACAAAGCCAGACCGACAACCTGCTGCGTCTGAGCGGCGCCCTCAACAACCAGGGCGGTCGAGTCGACAGCCTCAGCGGCAACCTGGACCTGAACGCGGCCAATGTGGCCAACACCCGCGGCGGCATCCTCAACAGCGGCAAAGGCTGGATCAAACTGGTCAGCGGCCTGTTCGACAACGGCGGCGGCATCACCCAGGCGCAATCGCTGGATATCGACGCCAAGGGCGGTGTGCTCAACCAACTGGGGCACCTGTCGGCCCTGGGCGGTGAAAACCGCATTGTCACCAGCAGCCTGAACAACCAGGGCGGCGGCGTGTATGCCAACACCTTGCTCAAGGTCACGGCCGCCGATTTCGATAACCAGGGCACGGCGGCCAACAACGGCGGCAAGGTCGGCGCCCGCAGCATCGACTTCGGCCTCACCGGCACCTTGAGCAACCGCTTCGGCCTGATCGAAAGTGACGACACCCTGCGCCTTGCCGCACAAACCTTCAACAACGCCGGTGGCAACCTGCGCGCCATGGGCCGCGCGGGCAACACCGATATCAACGTGTCGGGGCTGTTCGATAACCGCTCCGGCGCGCTGGAAAGTGCCAACGAAAATCTCAACCTGCAAGCCGGCAACCTCGACAACAACGGTGGCCGTATCGTGCACACCGGCAGCGGCAAATTCGACCTGACCTCTGATCAAGTCACCCGTGCCGGCGGCAGCTTTATCACCAACGGCCAGTTGGACATCAAGGCAGCGAGCTGGACCAACAGCAGCGTGATCCAGGCCGGGCGCCTGAACCTCGACATCGGCCAGTTCACCCAGACCGCCAGTGGCCAGTTACTGGGCGCGCAAAGCCTGACCGGCACGGGCGACACCTGGACCAACGACGGCCTGCTGGCCAGTGACGGCAGCCTCAACCTCACGCTCAGCGGCGGCTACAGCGGCAACGGCCGGGTCAGCAGCCTCGGCGCCATGACCCTCACCAGCGCCAGCATGGACTTGGGCGAAAACGCCCGCATTGCCGGCGGCGCGGTCACCCAGGTCAACAGCAGCACCCTGACCAACCACGGGCGCCTGACCGCCCTCGGCGACCTCACGGTAAACGCCACCACCCTGAACAACTACGGCACTTTGGGCGGCGCGGAAAAAGTCCGCCTCAACGCCACCCACCTGCTCAACGACAGGGGCCTGCTGTTCAGCGGCAACGACATGACCTTGCGCGCCAACGATGTGCGCAACAGCTACGGCGACGTCTACAGCCTCGGCGGCCTGGACATTGCCCACGACGATGCGGGCGCGCGCAGCAGCCTGATCGAAAACCTCTCCGGCAGCCTGGAAAGTGCCGGCAACATGCGTCTGCTGGCCGACACCCTGAGCAACCGCCGCGACCAGTTCAGCACGCAAAAGAAACTGGTCTCGGGCAACCTCAATATCTATTCCAACGACTTCTGCAAAGGCAAAGGCTGCGAGCTGTACTTCACCTCCGTAGAGAAATACGAAGACGTGCTGGTCGGCAGCTCGGCCTCGGCGTTCATCAACGCCGGTGGCGACCTGACCGTCGGCAGCCAGACCTTCGATAACCTCTACAGCTCGGTGTCTGCCGCCAGGAACATCCTGATCAACACCGACGTGCTGACCAACCGTGGTGCGGCCGGCGGCGAAGAAGTGCACCTGAATTCGGGCTTTTATACCCGTGACCGCAGCTTCTACAACACCTTCATGGAGCGCCAGAACCAGTTCAACGTCTATAACAACCCCAACTCCGGCGACTACCGCCCAGGTGAGATGACCCTGGCCAAGATCATGGCCGGCATCGGTAACTTTTACGAAACCAGCACCTACGTGGTGCCGACCGCCGGCAGCGTCATTGCCCAGGCGGTGATTCAGGCGGCCGGCTCGGTGACGGTCAACGCCACGCAAAAAATCGACAACAGCGTGATTCGCCCCAACGCCACCGACATCAAGGCCCCGGCGCAAAACCACAACACCAACTCCGACGTGTTCGCCTCCACGGTGAAACCGGCGATTACCGCGCAACTGCCGCCAGACCTGGCACAGCGCCAGGTCAACCCGGCCACCTTGCCCGGCTTCAGCCTGCCCACCGGCCAGAATGGCCTGTTCCGTTTGAGCGGCCAACAGGCCAAGGCAGACAGCGCCGGCAGCGCCTCCACGGGCAATGGCGACTTCAGCGTCGGCGGCCGCCAGATTGCCGACAAAGACCGCGAAAAACCGCTGGACTACAGCGCCGTGCAAGAGCGTGGTTTCAGCGTCGATGGCCAGCCGCTCAGCGGCGCGGTCACTGGCCAGGGCCCGCTGAACCTGGACAGCCGCGCGCCGTCGGTAACCCGCGTGCAAGGGCTGCCGCAAATCGCTGCGGTCGACAACAGCCACAAATACCTGATCGAAACCAACCCGGCGCTCACCGACCTCAAGCAGTTCATGAGCTCCGATTACCTGCTGGGCAAACTGGGCTACAACCCTGATACCGCCTGGAAACGCCTGGGCGATGGTCTCTATGAGCAACGCCTGATCCGCGAAGCCGTGGTGGCCCGCACCGGCCAGCGCTACATCGATGGCATCGCCAGTGACGACGCGCTGTTCCGTTACCTGATGGACAACGCCATCAGCTACAAGGACGCGCTCAAGCTGCAACTCGGCGTGTCGCTGACTGCCGAACAAGTCGCGGCGCTGACCCACGACATCGTGTGGATGGAAGAAGCCGAGGTCAATGGCCAAAAAGTCCTCACCCCAGTGCTCTACCTGGCCCAGGCCAACAACCGCCTGGCACCCAACGGCGCACTGATCCAGGGCCAGGACGTGAGCCTGATCACCGGCGGCGACCTGCACAACAGCGGCACCCTGCGCGCCACCAACAACCTCAGCATGGTCGCCGGCAACATCGACAACAGCGGCCTGATGCAAGCCGGCAACCGCCTGGAAATGCTCGCCACCGACTCGATCCGCAACACCCGTGGCGGCATCATCAACGCCCGCGACATCAGCGCCACCGCTGTGACCGGCGACATTCTCAACGAGCGCACCGTCACCACCTTCAAGCAGCAAGGCGAAGGCTACCAACTGCGCAACGACGTGGCCAGCGACGCCTCGCGCTTCGAAGCCACCGACACCCTCAAGCTCAACGCCGGGCGCGATGTGCTCAACATCGGCAGCGACCTCAAGGCCGGTGGCAACGCCAGCGTGACCGCCGGGCGCGACGTGGTCATCGCCAGCCAGACCGAACAGGACGACTACGCCTA
>NZ_LXJP01000073.1:0-31405 GCF_001728855.1 Pseudomonas sp. AP19
CCTTTTTTATTGCAGTTTTATTTCAATGACGAAATAACTAGCAAGCTAACTAACGAGATTAAATGCTTGCATCGAACCTGACCTGTCGGCCAAGTTCGACGCCCCGCCACTTAGTTATTTCGCAACCGGTTCCTGCATCACGCGAATCACTCGCTGCGGGAACGGAATATCAATTCCCGCGCCTTTCAGGCGGTCACGCGCCAGTTCATTCAGCATGAACATAACGTCCCAGTAATCAGCCGTCTTGGTCCAGCAACGCAAAGACACGGTGATCGAGCTATCGCCCAGGGTCGACACCACGGCGACAGCCGCCGGGTCAGCCAGCACGCGTGGGTCTTTCGCCAGTTCCAGCAGCACTTCACGGGCTTTCTGCAGGTCAGCTTCATAGTCGACACCCACGTCGAACACCACCTTACGGGTCGGCTGACGGTTGGTGTTGGTGATGATGCCGTTTGAGAGGATGCCGTTTGGCACGATCACGGTTTTGTTGTCACCGGTACGCAACACGGTATGGAAGATCTGGATGCTGTCGACGGTACCGGAAGTGCCCTGGGCTTCAATCCAGTCACCGATGCGGAACGGACGGAACAACAGAATCAGTACGCCGCCAGCGAAGTTGGTCAGGCTGCCTTGCAGTGCCATGCCGATGGCAAAGCCTGCCGCTGCGATCGCCGCAACGAACGACGTGGTCTCCACCCCGATCATCGACGCCACGCTGATCACCAGCATGATCTTGAGCACGATGTTCACAATGCTGGTAACAAAGCTCTGAAGCGCCAGGTCTGCGTTACGCATGGCCAACAGACGACCCATCTTATGGGTCAATTTATTGATCAACCACCAGCCGATGGCCAGGGTGACCACCGCCAGCAATACGCGGCTGCCGTATTCCATAATCATCGGGATCCAGGTCTGCGAGGCCTTGACCAGGTGATCCACTTCAGCGTTTAAATCCATCTATCTTCTCCTGTTGCGCGGATGTGCGGCTTTATTGACTGCCTAAAAACGCAAATGAGCCCCGTAGGGCTCAAGTGTAGGCACAGAGTCTGGGGCGTGGGACGTCAAAAACGCCCACAGGTTCCCCAAAGTGCCATCAGTCGCGGAAGTTATTGAACTGCAGCGGCATGTCGAAGGTCTTCGCGCGCAGGGCAGCAATTGCCTCCTGCAAATCATCACGCTTCTTGCCAGTGATGCGAACCTGCTCACCCTGGATGGCGGCCTGGACTTTCAGCTTGGCATCCTTGACATGGGCAACGATCTTCTTCGCCAGCTCTTTGTCGATACCTTCCTTGAGGACCGCTTCCTGCTTCATCAGCTTGCCGGACGCGTAGGCCTCTTTGATTTCAAGGCATTGCGCATCAATCTTGCGCTTGACCAAAGACAGCTTCAGGATCTCGATCATCGCTTCCAGCTGGAAATCGGCTTCAGCGGTCAGGTTGACGGTCAGTTCCTTTTCCTTGAATTCGAAGCTGCCCTTGCCTTTCAAGTCATAGCGACGGTCCAGTTCCTTGACGGCGTTCTCGACGGCGTTGGTGACTTCGTGTTTGTCCAGTTCGGATACCACGTCGAACGAAGGCATGTCATTTCTCCAATATAAGGGGGGGCTCAGTAGAGATGGAGCGCGCCCGAGCTAAAATGCGCTGGCATTATAGCGGTTCTTTCGCCCCGTTCACCGTGAGCGACCCTACGGAGCACAAACTCATGTCGACCACCTGGCACATTCTCGGCGCCGGCAGCCTGGGCACACTCTGGGCCACGCGCCTGGCGCGCGCGGGCGTGCCGGTCAGGCTGATCCTGCGCGACACAACGCGCCTGGCCAGCTATCAGACGGCGAAAGGCCTGACCCTGGTGGAGCAAGGAATAGAAAGCACCTACCCAGTGAGCGGCGAAACACCTGACAGCCCCGAGCCGATTCATCGCCTACTGGTGGCGTGCAAAGCCTACGATGCCCAGAGCGCCATCGCACAGTTGCAACACCGATTGGTGCCAGACGCCGAACTGATCCTGCTGCAAAACGGCCTCGGCAGCCAGGACGCGGTGGCCGCGCAACTGCCCCAGGCGCGCTGCGTCTTTGCCTCCAGCACCGAGGGCGCATTTCGCGATGGCGACTGGCGCGTAGTGTTTGCCGGCCATGGCTACACCTGGCTGGGGGACGTTGGCCACCCGACTGCGCCGCTATGGCTGGAAGACCTGCACAGCGCCGGCATCCCCCACGAATGGAGCACTGACATCCTCACTCGGCTGTGGCGCAAGCTGGCCCTTAACTGCGCGATCAACCCGTTGACCGTGCTTTACCAGTGCCGCAACGGCGGCTTGCAAGCCCATCAGTGTGAAGTCGCAACCCTGTGCGCCGAGTTGGCCGAGTTGCTTGAGTGCTGCGGTCAACCGGCCGCCGCCGAGGATCTGCACAGCGAAGTGCAAAGGGTGATCCAGGCCACTGCCGCCAATTACTCCTCCATGTATCAGGACGTGGCCAACGCCCGGCGCACTGAAATCAGCTACCTGCTGGGCTATGCCTGCCTGGCCGCTGCCCGCCATCAATTGGTACTGCCGCATCTGCAACAGGTGCAGGCGCGCCTGGTCGACTACTTGCAAGCACGCGGATTGGCCAGCGACTGAGGCACGCGCTACCCTGCCTACCTGTCTATCACCTGGAAAAACCCTGATGCCACTGCGCCAGCGTCTTGAAAACCTACCGGTAGGGCAGAAACTGCTGGCCGCCCTGCTGGTGCTATTGACCACGGTATTGCTGGTGGCCAACCTGACGTTTATCAGTGCCGCCTATTGGATCTCCCAGGAAAGCATGGCGCCGCAGGCATTGCAGGCCATTGGTCGGCTGGTTTCCAGCCCGTCACTTGCCGCCGAAGCCCTTGAGTCGCCAGCCAAGGCCGACGCCCTGCTCAATGAGCTGACCAGCTATTCGCCGTTGCGCGCGGCGGCGCTGTACGACGGCGAGGGCACCCGCCTGGCGCAGATGCAACACGGCAATCGCCTGCATCTGCCAGACAACTACCGGCAGATCGAGGCGTGGCGCCTGACCGAATTTCGCAGCAACCAGGTCATCACCCTGCCCCGCGCCGGCCAGCCCTCCGGGCATTTACTGCTGGTGGCCAGCAGTGAGCTGCCGGTGGCCTTCTATACCGGCACGCTGACCGCCAGCTTGGGCATTCTGATTTTCAGTGTGCTGCTCTGGCTGGTCATCGCTCGGCAGATCAAACGCCTGATCACGCGCCCAATCCATGAACTGGAAGAACTCTCGCGCCAGGTGACCCGCGAGGAGAACTACGCCCTGCGCGCCGGACGCGGCAACCATGATGAAATCGGCAGCCTGGCCGAAGCGTTCAATACCATGTTGTCGCGTATCGAGGCTCGCGAGCAGCAGCTCAAACGCGCGCGCGATGACTCACAGGCTGCGTACGATCAGGCCCAAGGCCTGGCTGAGGAGACGCGTCACACCAACCGCAAGCTGGAACTCGAAGTGCAGGTTCGCAGCAAGATCGAGAAAAAACTCACCGGGTTCCAGAACTACCTCAACAGCATCATCGACTCGATGCCCTCGGCATTAATCGCGCTGGACGAACAGCTGTATGTCACCCAGTGGAACCAGGAAGCGACGGCCCTTTCCGGCACGCGCCTGGATGAAGCGTTGAATCAGCCGATCTTCCTCGCCTTCCAGCCGCTCAAGCCGTACCTGCCGCAAATCAAGGCGACGGTCGAGCAACACACGGTGGAACGCATTGAGCGCGTCACGTGGATCAAGGATGACGAGCCCAAGCATTACGCCCTGACCTTCTATCCATTGATGGGCGGCGCCGGGCGCGGCGTGGTCATTCGTATCGACGACATCACCCAGCGCTTGTCCCTGGAAGAAATGATGGTGCAGTCGGAAAAAATGCTCTCCGTCGGCGGCCTTGCCGCAGGCATGGCCCATGAGATCAACAACCCGCTGGGGGCTATCCTGCACAACGTGCAGAATATCCGCCGCCGCCTGTCTCCCGACCTGCCCAAAAACCTGGAGTACGCCGAACAGGCGGGCATCGAACTGGACACGGTCAACCACTACCTGCAAAGCCGCGAAGTACCGCAACTGCTCGACGGCATTCAGCAGGCAGGCGCCCGAGCGGCGAAAATCGTTACCCACATGCTCAGTTTCAGCCGCCGCAGTAATCGCCAGATGGCACCTTGCGATTTGCCGGCACTGATCGATCAGGCCGTGGAAATTGCCGGTAATGACTTCGACCTGACAATCGGCTTTGACTTCAAAGGCCAGGCGATCATTCGCCAGTTCGACCCGCAACTGGGCCCGGTTCCCGGCACTGCCAACGAACTCGAACAGGTGCTGCTCAACCTGCTCAAAAACGCCGCCCAGGCCATTCACCTGCGCGAAGACGACCGTGAGCCTGGGCGAATTATCCTGCGTACCCGCCTCAATCCGCCGTGGGCGGAGATCCAAGTGGAAGACAACGGCATCGGCATGAGCGAAAACGTGCGCAAACGCACGTTCGAGCCGTTTTTCACCACCAAGGAAATTGGCCAAGGCACCGGGCTTGGGCTGTCGGTGTCGTACTTCATCATTACCAACAACCATAAGGGGCAGATGGAGGTGCACTCCACCCTCGGCCAGGGCACCTGCTTCACACTGCGCCTGCCTTTGGCCGGCAGCCAAATGCCACCCAATGAACTGACTCAACTGGAGCAATGACCATGGGCTTTCGCCTGTCGAAGATCTACACCCGCACCGGCGACAACGGCGAGACGGGCCTCGGCGACGGCCGCCGCGTCCCCAAGGACCACCCTCGGGTGGAAGCGATTGGCGAGGTCGACACGCTGAACAGTCAGTTGGGTTTGCTGCTGGCCAACCTTGAAGAACAGAGCGGCAAGCATCCGGCACTGATGGATGTGATTGAAGTGCTCACACCCTGCCAGCATCGTTTGTTCGACCTCGGCGGTGAACTGGCAATGCCGGTGTACAAGGCGTTGAATGCGGCCGAAGTCGATCGGTTGGAAGCCGCGATTGATCGCTGGAACGAGGAAGTCGGGTCGTTGGAAAACTTCATCCTGCCCGGTGGCTCAGCGCTGATTGCCCAGGCCCACGTGTGCCGCAGCGTAGCGCGCAGTGCGGAACGGCGGTGTCAGCATTTGAATGCGGTTGAGCCGTTGGAAGGCCTGGGGTTGGCGTATATCAATCGGCTGTCGGATTTGTTGTTTGTGGCGGCCAGGGTGATTGCCAAGCGCCAGGGTGTTGCTGAAATTCTTTGGCAGGCGGCGGCTAAGCCACACTGATGTTTGTTTGGTGACTGATCTGGCCTCTTCGCGAGCACGCCCGCTCCCACATTTGACTGCATTCCAACGTTGAAACTCGGTCGAGTGTGGGAGCGGGCTTGCTCGCGAAGGGGCCATTCAGAACAACATTAAACCTCAGGCCAGAACGCCCGAATGCCCGCCACACCCTGAGCGCCAGCGTCCCAAGCCTGCTCCCGCTCGGCAGGCCCAACCCCGCCCAACAGAAACACCGGCTTGCTGAACCCACGGATCAACTGTGCAGCCAGCTCCCAACCCAACGGCTGGGCATCAGGGTGAGTCTGGGTCGGTTGCACCGGCGACAGCGTAACGAAATCCACATCCATCATTTGCGCCAGCGCCAGTTCTTCAGCGTTATGGCACGAGGCCGCCAACCAGCGATCCTTCGGCAACGGTCGGCCCTTGCTCGCGTATTTATGCAGCTGCGCCGAGGTCATGTGCCAACCCGCCGCCGGAAAATCCCCCAGCCATTCAAACGGCCCTTTGAGCATCAATTGCGCCTTGCCGGCACACAGGCCAACAGCATCCACCGCCAGGTCACGGTATTTCGGGTCGTAACCGTTGGGCGCACGCAGCTGAATGAGCTTGATGCCACCGGCAATGGCTTTCTGAATACCGCGCAGCAGCGTTGGGGTTTCCAGCTCACCCGGAGTAATCAGGTACTCGGCCGGTAACCGCGCCGCTGCGACGATTGGAGCATTGGCCGCAGGGAACTCATAGTTGGGCAAATCCCGCGGGGCGACCCATTCCAACGGCTGCCCTTCGGCACCATGGGGCTCGCCGGTAAAGGCCGAGACTTCCCAGACATCCAGCAACACCTGCTTGTCGGCGTAGTCATGCTGCACCTTGATCAACGGTCGCGCCGTGGTGACCTGAATGCCCAGCTCTTCCTTCAACTCGCGGGACAGCGCGGTGGCGACCGACTCTTCAGCCTCCACCTTGCCGCCGGGAAACTCCCACAGGCCGCCCTGGTGCTGAGTATCCGCGCGGCGCGCCAGCAGGATCCTGCCGTCGACACCGCGGATCACCGCTGCTGCTACATGCACTCGTTTCACCGCGCTTATCCTCTTGGCTATCAGGTGCGGTATTCCGCATTGATCTTCACGTACTCGTGGGACAGGTCAGTGGTCCAGATGGTTTCGCTGCACTCACCGCGACCCAGCTCGATACGGATGGTGATTTCTTCCTGCTGCATCACGGCAGAGCCTTGGGCTTCGGTGTAGGTTTCGGCGCGCGCGCCACGGCTGGCAATGCACACGTCGCCGAGGAACACGTCGATCTTGCTCACGTCCAGGTCAGGCACGCCGGCACGCCCAACGGCGGCGAGGATGCGGCCCCAGTTCGGGTCGGAGGCGAACAAGGCGGTCTTGATCAGCGGCGAATGCGCCACGGTATAGCCGACGTCCAGGCATTCCTGATGATTGCCGCCGCCGTTGACTTCAACGGTGACGAACTTGGTCGCGCCTTCACCGTCGCGCACGATGGCCTGGGCCACGTCCATGCACACTTCGAACACGGCCTGTTTCAGCGCCGCGAACAGCGGGCCCTCGGTGGAGGTGATTTCCGGCAGGCTGGCCTGGCCGGTCGCGATCAGCATGCAGCAGTCGTTGGTCGAGGTGTCGCCATCAATGGTAATGCGGTTGAACGACTTGTTGGCGCCGTCCAGCATCAGGCGCTGCAGCACGTCGCGAGAGACTTTGGCGTCGGTGGCAATGTAGCCGAGCATGGTGGCCATGTTCGGACGGATCATGCCCGCGCCCTTGCTGATGCCGGTCACGGTGATGGTCACACCGTCGTGCACGAACTGACGGCTCGCGCCCTTGGGCAGCGTGTCGGTGGTCATGATACCGGTGGCCGCAGCCGCCCAGTTATCCACAGACAGGTCGTCCAGCGCCGCTTGCAATGCACCTTCGATCTTTTCCACAGGCAACGGCTCGCCGATCACGCCGGTGGAGTATGGCAGCACTTGGCTGGCGTCCACGCCGGTCAGTTGGGCCAGCTTGGCGCAAGTGCGGGCTGCGGCGACCAGACCAGGCTCGCCGGTGCCGGCGTTGGCATTGCCGGTGTTGGTCAGCAGGTAACGGATCGGGCCGGCAACGCGTTGCTTGGCCAGGATAACCGGTGCGGCGCAGAAGGCATTGAGGGTGAACACACCCGCGACCGTCGAGCCTTCGGCACAGCGCATCACCACCACATCCTTGCGCCCCGGGCGTTTGATGCCGGCCGAAGCGATACCGAGTTCAAAACCGGCAACCGGGTGCAATGTGGGCAAAGGACCAAGACCAACAGCCATGAATGCGCTCCTTAAAAATAGGTGATGTCTGTGCCGTCGCTATCGACGGTGAATTAATGGCAAAACGCCGCGACGGCAAAAGCCGGTCGCGGCGCGGGGTGTTGCAGCGTCAGGCAAAAATCTTAGTTGATTTCGCCGTGGCAGTGTTTGAACTTCTTGCCCGAACCGCACCAGCACAGTTCGTTGCGGCCCAGCTTCTGATCATTGCGAACCGGGGCTTGAGCCAAGGCCACATCGACCTCTTCGCCCAGGACTTCCGGGGCTTCCAGACCGGGGGCTTCGTCATGCTGGAACTGCATGCGCGCAGCCAGTGCTTCGGCTTCCTGACGCAGGCGAGCTTCTTCCTCGATCGGGTCTTCGCGACGCACCTGAACGTGGGACAGCACGCGAATCGAATCGCGCTTGATCGAATCCAGCAGCTCGGAGAACAGCGTGAACGACTCGCGCTTGTACTCTTGCTTCGGGTTCTTCTGGGCGTAGCCACGCAGGTGGATACCGTGACGCAGGTGGTCCATGGTCGACAGGTGGTCTTTCCACAGGTCGTCCAGCACGCGCAGTACGATTTGTTTCTCGAAGGTGCGCAGTGCTTCGGCACTCGCCTGCTCTTCTTTCTCGTTGTACGCGGCCAGCAGCTCGGTCATCAGCTTCTCGCGCAGGGTTTCTTCGTACAGGTGGTCGTCTTCGTCCAGCCACTGTTGAACCGGCAAGTCGACCCCGAAATCGCTCTTCAACGCAGCTTCCAGACCGGCAACATCCCACTGCTCAGGCAGCGACTGTGGCGGGATATGGGCGCTGACGGTAGCGTTGAGCACGTCCTGACGGAAATCGGCAATGGTCTCGCCAATGTTGTCGGCGGCCAGCAACGTGTTACGCATGTGATAGATCACTTTACGCTGTTCGTTGTTGACGTCATCGAACTCAAGCAGTTGCTTACGAATGTCGAAGTTACGGCCTTCTACCTTGCGCTGGGCCTTCTCGATGGCGTTGGTCACCATGCGGTGCTCGATCGCTTCACCGGACTGCATGCCCAGGGCTTTCATGAAGTTCTTCACGCGGTCCGAGGCAAAGATACGCATCAGGCTGTCTTCGAGAGACAGGTAGAAACGGCTGGAACCGGCGTCACCCTGACGACCGGCACGACCACGCAGCTGGTTATCGATACGGCGCGATTCGTGACGCTCGGACGCGATCACCTGCAAGCCGCCGGATTCGAGCACAGCCTGGTGGCGTTTCTGCCAGTCGGCCTTGATCTGGGCGATCTGCTCAGGGGTCGGGTTGTCGAGCGAGGCCACTTCCACTTCCCAGTTACCGCCCAACAGAATGTCGGTACCACGACCGGCCATGTTGGTGGCGATGGTGAGTGCGCCTGGGCGACCGGCCTGGGCGATGATCTCGGCTTCTTTTTCGTGGAACTTGGCGTTGAGGACCTTGTGCTCGATGCCTTCCTTGTTGAGCAGGTTGGACACGTGCTCGGACGTTTCGATGGTTGCGGTACCCACCAGGATCGGACGCCCCTGGGCCATGCCGTCCTTGATGTCGTTGATGATCGCCGCGTATTTCTCTTCGGCGGTCAGGAACACCAGGTCGTTGAAGTCTTTACGCGCCAGCGGCTTGTTCGGTGGAATCACCATCACAGCCAGGTTGTAGATCTGATGAAATTCGAACGCTTCGGTGTCGGCCGTACCGGTCATGCCGGACAGTTTGTTGTACAGACGGAAGTAGTTCTGGAAGGTGGTGGACGCCAACGTCTGGCTTTCAGCCTGGATGTTGAGCCCTTCCTTGGCTTCGATAGCCTGGTGCAGGCCTTCGGACAGACGACGACCCGGCATGGTACGGCCGGTGTGTTCGTCAACCAGTACGACCTGGCCGTCCTGGACGATGTATTCAACGTTGCGATGGAACAACTTGTGAGCGCGCAGGCCCGCATACACGTGGGTCAACAGGCCCAGATTGTGCGCCGAGTACAGGCTTTCACCTTCGGCCAACTCGCCGATCTGGGTCAGCATCTCTTCGACGAACTGGTGACCGGCTTCGTTGAGCTCAACCTGACGGGTCTTCTCGTCGATGCTGAAGTGACCTTCTTTGGTCACCACGCCTTCCACTTCCTCGATGTGCTGCACCAGACGCGGGATCAACTTGTTGATCTCGGTGTACAGGCGCGAGCTGTCTTCGGCCTGGCCGGAGATGATCAGCGGAGTACGGGCTTCGTCGATCAGGATGGAGTCGACTTCGTCGATCACGGCAAAGTTGAGTTCGCGCTGGAATTTTTCTTCCATGCTGAACGCCATGTTGTCGCGCAGGTAGTCGAAACCGAATTCGTTGTTGGTGCCGTAGGTGATGTCGGCAGCGTAGGCGGCACGCTTCTCTTCCGGCGGCTGGAACGGCGTTACCACGCCGACGGTCAGGCCGAGGAATTCATACAGCGGGCGCATCCAATTGGCGTCCCGGCGGGCCAGGTAGTCGTTCACCGTCACAACGTGCACGCCCTTGCCGGACAGTGCGTTGAGGTAAACACCCAGAGTTGCCACCAGGGTCTTGCCTTCACCCGTACGCATTTCGGCAATCATGCCTTCATGCAAGGTCATGCCGCCGATCAACTGGACGTCGAAGTGGCGCATGCCCATGACACGCTTACCGGCTTCACGGGCGACCGCAAAGGCTTCGGGAAGCAGCTTGTCGAGGGTTTCACCTTTGGCTATGCGGGCCTTGAACTCTTGGGTCTTGGCGCGCAATTGCTCGTCCGAAAGGGCAACCATCTGCTCTTCGAAGGCATTAACCAGCTGCACCGTCTTGAGCATGCGTTTGACTTCGCGCTCATTCTTGCTTCCAAAAAGTTTCTTTAACAAAGGCGCAAACATATCGGCAGGTTCTTCCACACATAGGGATGGAGGGCGCACCGTGAGTGGCCCGAGCAGCCCTCACGGCCGCATGCGAACGCGCATTCTACCCGGAATCGTGGGTGAGGAAAGTGGCGTTGTTCCCCGATGCTGGCATGGGGCGGTGAGAGGGCCTGTTTAAAATAAGGGCTTTTGCGGGAACTTCAACCCATGGAGCGCAGAAGTTACCTATTGATTTCACGAGCATTACCCTGCTATCGCATTGCCTGGGGCCGCTCAGGCGCTTTCTGCTAAGATGGCGGCTCTGTTACTTAAGGTGTCTAAACATGGCATTTCGCCCTCTTACAGCCCGCGCGCCCAGCGTGTTGCTTCGCGAAGCCAAGCCGTTAAAAGCCATCTTTGGCCACGCACAACGCTTGGGCCATTTGCAACGCCTGGTCGAAAGCCAGCTGCAACCTGCTGCCCGTGAGCATTGCCATGTGGCGTCCTGGCGCGAGGGTAATTTGCTGTTAATTGTCACCGACGGCCATTGGGCAACCCGTTTGCGCTATCAGCAAAAACGCCTGCAGCGACAATTGATGGCATTTGATGAGTTTGCCAGCTTGACCCGTATCCAGTTCAAGGTGCAGCCGCCCACCGTGCAGCAAGGCGCGGTGGGGCACACGATGGACCTCTCGGAGAACGCTGCCGAAACCATTCAGGCAACGGCTGACGGCATCAGTGACCCGGGCTTGCGCGCGGCGCTCGAGCGATTGGCCGCCCACGGCAAACCCAAATCCTGAAGCGTTATTTGCGCTTGCTGCCGCCCAATAACGACCCCAACAAGCCCCGCACCAGCTGCCGCCCCATCTGATTGGCGGCCTGCTGCATCGCTGACTTGAGTGCCTTGCCAGCCGTGGTGCCCAGAAAGGCACCCGCTTTGTCGGTAAAGCTCGGCTCTTCGGCGGCGGGCTTCGCCTCTTCGCTGACCCCAAGTTCCTTGCGCGCCATCAGCACTTCATAGGCCGACTCCCGGTCAATCGGCTTGTCATACCGCCCCTGCAATGGCGAACTGGCGATCAAGGCCGCACGTTCGGCCTCGCTCAGCGGCCCGATGCGCGACTGTGGCGGTGCGACCAGCACGCGCTGGACGACTTCTGGTGTGCCCTTTTCCTGCAAAGTGCCCACCAATGCCTCACCGGTGCCCAACTCAGTCAATACCGACAAGGCATCGAACGCCGGGTTAGGCCGGAAACCGTCCGCCACGGCGCGCAAGGATTTCTGCTCTTTAGTGGTGAACGCACGCAGACCGTGCTGAATACGCAAGCCCAATTGCGCCAATACCGTGTCAGGCAAATCACCGGGAGACTGAGTGACGAAGTACACACCGACACCTTTGGACCGGATCAAACGGACCACTTGCTCCAGTCGGTCCTGCAAAGCCTTGGGTGTATCGGCGAACAACAAATGCGCTTCGTCGAAAAACAACGCCAGCAGCGGCTTATCGGCGTCACCGCGTTCTGGCAACTGTTCGAACAGCTCGGCCAGCAGCCACAGCAGGAAGGTCGCGTAGACCTTAGGCGCTTCATGCACCAAGCGGCTGGCGTCGAGCAGGTGGATGCGCCCACGGCCATCACTGGCCGGCTGCAAAATATCCTCAAGTTGCAGGGCCGGCTCACCAAACAAGGCTTCGGCACCTTGCTGTTCGAGCACGGCCAGGCGCCGCAGCAGTGCCTGGCTGGAGCCAGTAGTCATCAGCGCTGCATCGTCGCCCAGCAATTGCGGGTGATAACGCAGGTGGTTGAGCAATGCCTTGAGGTCCTTGAGGTCGAGCAGCAACAACCCTTCGCGGTCAGCCACCTTGAACGTGGCATAGAGTGCCGACTGCTGGCTGTCGGTGAGCTCCAGCAGGCTGCCGAGCAATAAAGGCCCCATTTCGCTGATGGTGGTGCGAAGCGGATGACCGGACTGCCCGTGGATATCCCACAGCGTCACCGGATAAGCCTTGGCCGTGTAGTTAAGGAAGGGCATACCCGCGATGCGCTCGGCGACTTTACCTTGCGGGTTGGCCGCCGCCCCCAGACCACACAGGTCGCCCTTGATATCCGCGGCGAACACCGCCACACCCGCCTCACTGAAGGCCTCCGCCAGGCGCTGCAACGTGACGGTCTTGCCCGTGCCGGTGGCGCCGGCAATCAACCCGTGACGGTTGGCCAGACGCATGGCCTGGGCGATGGGTTGGCCATCAAGGCCAGCGCCGATAAGGAGTTGCGAGGAATCAGGCATTTCGTCACCTTTGGTTAATCTTTAGTGCCGCCAGGTCGATACAGACAGATGTAAGACCCACAAAGTCTAAAAATAGGTCAGATAGCTCCTACAGGGACTCACAGAGCTATTACCAGCAGTATCACACCTTTTTTGACGCTGTCATTTTGCGTATCCCATGAGGATGCGCTTCGGATATTAAGACCTTAGCGGACCCTACAAGCCATGAATAAAAACCTGCGCTTCAGCCACAAGATCCTGCTTGCAGCCTCCCTTATCGTCATCGCCGCTTTCGCGCTGTTTACCCTTTATAACGACTACCTGCAACGCAACGCGATTCGCGACGACCTCAATAGTTACCTGCATGAAATGAGCGATGTCACCGCCAGCAATATTCAAACCTGGCTGACCGGTCGTATTGCCCTGGTAGAGAATGCGGCACAAAACATCGCCATCAATCCTGAACCCAGTGTGGTTGCCAGCCTGCTCGAGCAGAAGGCCCTGACCTCCTCGTTCATGGCAACCTACGTGGGTGACAGCAAAGGCGCCTTCACCATCCGCCCCGACACCAAGATGCCGGATGGCTTCGATCCACGGGTTCGTCCCTGGTATAAAGGCGCCCAGAGCAGCAACGGTTCGACCCTGACCGAACCTTACATCGACGCCGCTACCGGGCAGTTGATCATTTCTGTTGCCACCCCCAGCACCACCAAGACCGGCCAGAGCATCGGCGTGGTCGGCGGCGACCTGAGCCTGCAAACCCTGGTGGATAACATCAGTGCGCTGAACTTCGGTGACATGGGCTATGCCTTCCTGGTCAGTGCTGACGGCAAAGTGCTGGTGCACCCGGACAAAAACCTGGTGATGAAAACCCTGGCTGACGTGTACCCGAAAAACACACCAAAAATCAGCGGTGACTTCAGCCAAGTTGAAGCCAACGGCAAGGACAACATCGTCACCTTTACCCCGATCAAGGGCCTGCCGTCGGTGAACTGGTACCTGGGCGTCTCGGTGGATAAAGACAAAGCCTTCGCCATGCTCAGCAAATTCCGTACCTCAGCCGTCATCGCCACGATCATTGCCGTGGTGATCATCATCGCGCTCCTCGGCATGCTGATCCGTGTGCTGTTGCAACCCCTGCATGTGATGACCCGTGCCATGCAGGACATCGCCGATGGCGAAGGTGACCTGACACGCCGCCTGAGCATCCAGAATCACGACGAATTTGGCACGTTGGGTAACGCATTCAACCGTTTCGTGGAACGGATTCATACATCGATTCGCGAAGTGTCCTCGGCCACCGAGCAGGTCAACGAAGTCGCCCTGCGCGTGGTCAGTGCGTCCAACTCGTCCATGGTCAACTCCGATGAGCAGGCCAACCGTACCAACAGTGTCGCCGCCGCCATCAACCAACTGGGCGCCGCTGCACAAGAGATCGCCCGTAATGCTGCGCAGGCTTCCGGCCAGGCCAGCGATGCGCGGCAATTGGCCGAAGACGGTCAGCAAGTGGTCGATCGCAATATCACGGCGATGACCAAGTTATCCGCGATGATCAGTGCTTCCAGCAGCAATATCGAAGCGCTCAACAGCAAGACCGTGAATATCGGGCAAATTCTGGAGGTCATCACCAGCATTTCCCAGCAAACCAACCTGCTGGCACTTAACGCCGCGATCGAAGCGGCGCGCGCGGGGGAAGCCGGGCGCGGGTTTGCGGTGGTGGCCGATGAAGTGCGCAACCTGGCGCACCGCACCCAGGAATCGGCGCAACAAGTGCAAAAGATGATTGAAGAGCTGCAAGTCGGCGCCCGGGAATCGGTCAGCACCATGAGCGAAAGCCAGCGCCACAGCCTTGAAAGTGTGGACATCGCCAACCTGGCCGGCGAACGCCTCAACAGCGTGACCCAGCGCATTGGCGAGATCGACGGCATGAACCAGTCAGTGGCCACCGCTACCGAAGAACAGACCTCGGTGGTGGAGTCGATCAACATGGACATCACCGAGATCAACACCCTCAACCAGGAAGGTGTGGAAAACCTGCACTCAACGCTGCGTGCGTGTACCGACCTGGAGCAACAGGCATCCCGCTTGAAGCAGTTGGTGGGCAGCTTCCGGATCTGATGCGGACAGCCCGCCGCCTGGCATGGCGGCGGGTCACTATTCGTCCTTGGGCTCGAGTTTGGCCTGTTCGCGCGCCCATAGCTGCGCGGCACCGGGAAACTCGGTGCCGTCCTCTGCGTCCAGCTCATCCGGGTCGAACCGGCTCAAACACCCCTCCCCCAGCGTCGCCGGGGCTTTGGAGGTGGCTTTGTCCAGCGGATCGCTCATCCATCAATCCTCAATGAAAGGCAAAGAAAAAGGGCCTGGGACGATTTAACGCCCAGGCCCCTTATTCTTCAATAAGTACGTCGCGATCAGAACACGACCGTCTTATTGCCGTGCACCAGCACGCGATCTTCCAAGTGGTAGCGCAGGCCACGGGCCAGAACCATCTTCTCGACGTCACGGCCGAAACGCACCATGTCTTCGATGCTGTCGCTGTGGCTGACGCGCACGACGTCCTGCTCGATGATCGGGCCGGCGTCCAACTCTTCGGTGACGTAGTGGCAGGTTGCGCCAATCAGCTTCACGCCACGCAAGGAGGCTTGGTGGTAAGGCTTGGCCCCCACAAACGACGGCAGGAAGCTGTGGTGAATATTGATCACCTTACCCGCGTATTCGCGGCACAGTTCCGGCGGCAGGATTTGCATGTAGCGCGCCAGCACGACCACGTCAGCTTCATGCTGCTTGACCAGGCGAGAGACCTCGGCGAACGCCGGCTCTTTATCCTGCGGGTTGACCGGTACGTGGTAGTACGGGATGCCGTGCCATTCGACCATGCTGCGCAGGTCGTCATGGTTGGAAATCACACAGGCGATCTCACAGTCCAGCTCATCGCTGTGCCAGCGGTGCAGCAGGTCAGCCAGGCAATGGGACTCACGACTGGCCATCAGTACCACGCGCTTTTTCTGCTCCGTGTCGGTGATGTGCCAGGTCATCGAAAACTCTTCGGCGATCGGCGCAAACGCCTCACGAAAAGCTTCAAGGCCAAAGGGCAGCGTGTCGGCACGAATTTCGTGACGCATGAAAAACCAACCGCTGAGATCGTCCGAGTGATGGCTCGCCTCGGTGATCCAACCGTTGTGGGAGGCCAGAAAGTTACTGACTTTGGCAACGATGCCAACCCGGTCCGGGCAAGCAATCACCAGCCGAAAAGTGCGCATTAGGGGAAAACTCCAGAACTTCGCAAAGGTCGCCATTCTAGCGATTACGCAGAAAAACTGCAGTATTCCTTGCGGCTTAATCTGCACACCCGGCCTGGCGACATCCCTTAATAGCGTAAGGGTTTAGCGCTGCTATATGACGCTGCCACCGCACACTCAGGCAGTTATCAAAAATAAAACGAGATTATCTTTACGCCTACCACCTACTAATTAACTCGATTGCATAGCATTGCCACAAACATTCAAAGTAATTCACATAAATAGCTCCTTATATGTTTACTTGAGGAAATTGCCTGACTATTATTGGGCCACTCCCTGTCAATCAGTGCTCTACATAAGGTAGTCCCCATGTCTCTGATCAACGAATACCGCGCCACCGAAGAAGCTATCAAAGAGCTGCAAGCCCGTTTGAAGAACCTGTCCCAAGACGACAAGCTGCAAACCGAGCTGGAATTCGAAGGCAAACTGCGCACCCTGATGGGTGAATACTCCAAATCCCTGCGTGACATCATCGCGCTGCTGGATCCGGAATCGAAAGTCAAAGCACCTCGTGGCGCTGTGAAAACTACCGGCACCAAGCGTGCTCGCAAGGTCAAGCAATACAAGAACCCGCACAACGGCGAAGTGATTGAAACCAAAGGTGGCAACCACAAAACGCTGAAAGAGTGGAAAGCCAAGTGGGGCGGCGACGTCGTTGAAGGTTGGGCTACCCTGCTGGGCTAAGCCTGGTCGGGCTGGCGCCTGATATGCAACACATAAAAAACGCCAGCTTGCTGGCGTTTTTTATTGTCTGAATACTCTCCAATGACCAGGCTACAGGTCCAGGCGGGCCGCTAAAGAATCGGCATATTCCTGCCATTGGTGCAGCACCTGGCACTGAAACGATGTAGCACTAACGGCCAACTCCTCACGTGCCTGCTTAAATGCCAACAAGGTATTCGGCGCGCCCCACTCCGGGTTTGACAAACGTTGCTGGCAAAAAAGTTTCCAGCGCTGTTGCTCCTCGTTGTTCAAGGTCTCCGGGAAGTTACGAGCCCGGTAGCGGAATAATAATTCCGGCAATCGATGATCATCAAAAGGCCACTGCTGATGTGCTAACTGTGAAGGTTCAGCCGCTCGGACTTGTTCGCATAAACGCCGGTCGCGGTCACCAATAAAACCGTCATAGAGCTGCTGCTCCGGGTCCTGACTCGGCACAAAATCTTCCTCGGCATAAATCGCCGCCAACTTGTCGCGCCAAACTTCCTGTGCGTCAGTTAGTCGCAGCGCGCGTGCCTGACAGACATCCATATCCAACTGAAGGCGCTCACGATCCTGAGCCCTCAGCACACTCAAGGGCGCAACGACCGGACAGCGGTTGATATGCAACAACTTGAGCGGCACCGGCAGTTCACCGTCCGTCAGGTCGTCACGGCGCGTGTAGAGCCGCTGGCGCAAGGTATCGGCGTCCAGGTCCAGCAAACCCTGCGGGTCGAGCCCAAGGTCACAGACAATCAATGCATTGCGATTGCGCGGGTGCCAGGCCAGAGGCAGTACCACGCCCAGGTAATGGCGCGCGGCGGAAAAACGACCTGAGATATGCACCATGGGTTGCAACAGGCGAACCTGATCCATCACCCGCTGTTTGCTGCGCAGTTGGAATAACCATTCATACAGCTTGGGCTGTTTCTCACGGACCAAACGGGCCAAGGCAATGGTGGCGCGGACGTCGGACAACGCATCGTGGGCCTGACCATGGTCGATGCCATTGGCGTCGGTCAAACGCTCAAGCTTGAGGGTAACGCGACCATCCTGCTCGGGCCAGACAATGCCTTCGGGGCGCAGCGCATAGGCTGTGCGGACCACGTCGATCAAGTCCCAGCGACTGTTGCCGCCCTGCCACTCCCGGGCGTAGGGGTCAAAAAAGTTGCGGTACAGGCTGTAGCGCGTCATTTCATCATCAAAGCGCAAAGTGTTGTAACCGGCCCCACAGGTGCCCGGCGCGGCCAACTCGGCGTGTACGCGCGTCATGAAGTCGGCTTCGGCCAGGCCCTTCTCTGCCAGGATGTCGGGGGTAATACCGGTTATCGCGCAGGCCGCCGGGTGCGGCAGGATGTCGTCGCTCGGCCGGCAATAAAGGTTGACCGGCGGGCCGACCTCGTTGAGTTCGAGGTCGGTACGAACACCGGCGACCTGGAGCGGACGATCGCTGCGCGGGTTGATGCCGGTGGTTTCATAGTCGTACCAGAAAAGGGTAGTCACGGGCTGTTCCTGTGCTGAAGATCGGCAAAGTCTAGGCGCTGTAATACGTCCGGGGCCAGCAATACCTGACCTGTACAAACATCCAGCAAAACCTTGAATGGTTGCTTCCGCCGTCGACACTGCTAGCATCCGTGCATTCCAGCCGCCCGCACTGCCAAGGATCGCAATGCCATCAGCTCCTTTGGATACCCATTACCAGATCGAGACCCCGGAGGGCATAGACTTGCCGTTACGCCCGGCCGGGCTGATGCCACGTGCGTTGGCCTTCGCTTTCGATCTGGGCTTGCGCGGCCTGATCATGGGCATCCTGCTCGTACCGCTGGCGCTGCTTGGCAATATCGGTTTCGGCCTGGGTTCCCTGCTGCTGTTCCTGATCAGTTGGTGGTACATGGTGCTGTTTGAGGTACTCAACCAAGGTTGCTCTCCGGGCAAGCAGGTCATGGGCTTGCGGGTAGTACAGGATGACGGCACACCCATTGGCTGGTCCGCCTCACTTATTCGCAACCTGCTGCGTTTTGTCGACATGCTGCCTTTCGGCTACTTCCTTGGCGCCATCAGTTGCCTGCAACATCCGCATTTCAAACGGCTCGGTGATCTCGCTGCCGGCACGCTGGTGATCTACCGCGAACAGCCACTGGCTCGCCCGAAGGTGCCTCCGGCCGCCGCCCTGCGCCTGCCCATTGCACTGGAACTCAGCGAGCAACGCGCCATCCTTGGCTTCGCCGAACGCCAGAGTGAACTCTCCGCCGAGCGGGTACACGAACTCGCCGCCATCCTTGCAACACCGCTGCACGTCTCTCCAGCACGCGCCGTGGAGCAACTCAATGGCGTGGCTCGCGGCTTGCTGGGGCCGACATGAAGCAGAGCCTGTTCGAAAGCCGCCATCAGCCGCAGTGGCAAGCCTTTGCCGAACAACTCAAGCAGTTGGAGCAAGGCAAGACCAGAGCCCGCGACGTGGCTGATTTTCCACACCATTATCGACGCGTGTGCCAGCACCTCGCCCTGGCCCAGGAACGTGGCTACAGCAGCTACCTGATAGACCCGTTGCAACAACTGGCGCTGCGCGGCCACCAACAACTGTATCGCCACCGCAGCCACTTGGGGGCGAACGCATTGGGCTTCATCCTGGCTGACTTCCCTCGTCTGGTGCGTGAACAGTGGCGCTTCGTGCTAATCGCCAGCCTGTTGTTCTTCGGTAGCCTGGTGGCGGTTGGGTTGCTGGTCTATCTGTTTCCAGACCTGATCTACAGCATCGTCAGCCCCCAGCAGGTGGCCGAGATGCACAGCATGTACGACCCGGATGCCAGCCGCCTGGGACGTGCCGCCGATCGCGCATCCAGTGAAGACTGGATGATGTTTGGCTACTACGTGATGCACAACACCGGCATTGCTTTCCAGACGTTTGCCGCCGGCCTGCTGTTTGGCCTGGGCAGTGTGTTCTTTTTGATTTTCAACGGCCTGATCATCGGCGCCGTATCCGGGCACCTCACGGAGATCGGCTACGGCCAGACCTTCTGGTCGTTTGTCATCGGCCATGGCGCTTTCGAACTCAGTGCCATTGCCCTGGCCGGCGCGTCAGGCCTGCAGTTGGGCTGGGCGTTGATCGCCCCCGGGCAACTGACACGCAGCGAATCCCTGCGTCTGGCGGCACGCAAGAGCGTGCAGATGCTCTGCGGGGTCATGTTATTCCTGCTGATCGCGGCATTTATTGAAGCCTATTGGTCGTCTTCCAGCACGCTCGCCCCCTGGATCAAATACCTGACAGGCGCCGGGCTGTGGCTGCTGATGGGCGCTTACCTGGCCCTTGCCGGACGGACTCACCATGCGCCTGAGTGATGCCAGCGTAGTGATTCGGCCGCGCACGCCCTGGGAAGCCATGGACCTGGGCGTATTAATGGCGCGGGAGCATCGCCTGCTATTGATGACCAGTTGGGCAATGGTGACCCTGCCACTATTCGTGATGCTGACCGCCCTGCTGTGGGATTACCCTTCCACGGCGATGTTTTTATTCTGGTGGCTAAAACCGGCCTTTGACCGCCTACCGTTGCACATCCTGTCAAAAGCCTTGTTTGGCGAGACACCCAGCCTCAAACAGGCAGTACGCCATTGGCCGCGCCTGCTCAAAGGTCAACTGCTGGCCAGCCTGACCTGGAGGCGGTTCAGCCTGAGCCGCAGCTTTGTGATGCCGGTGAGCCAACTCGAAGGCCTGGACGGCCAGGCCCGCGAAAGACGCCTAGGGGTGCTCCTGCAGCGCAACGCCGGTGCTGCACGCTGGCTGACCATCATCGGGGTGCATTTGGAAATAGGCCTTTGGTTCGGTTGCATGGCATTGTTCTATCTCTTCATTCCGCAACAACTGGAACTGGATTGGGACTGGCAACGGCTGGCACTGGCAACCGGTTCAGAAGGGGTGTGGCTGGAGCATTTGAGCAACGCCTTCTATGCGTTGATCCTGGTGTTCTGGGAGCCCATCTATGTCGCATGCGGTTTCAGCCTGTACCTCAACCGCCGCACCGTCCTGGAGGCCTGGGACCTGGAATTGGTGTTCCGCCGGCTGCGCCAACGCCTGAGCAGCATCGTACCGTTACTGCTAGTGGCCGGGCTGATGCTTCTTCCTTTCAGCCGCCCGGCCCTGGCCGACGCCCCGGAATCGCCCAGGCAGGTCACGCCCCAGGCCGCCAGCCAATCGATCAAGACGCTGCTGGACGCTCCCCCGTTCAAAAATCAGGAAACCGTCACCCGTTACCGTTTTGGCGATGAAACGCCCACTGCAAAACACAAGGCGCGCGGTGAGGGCAAACTTCCGGCCTGGCTTCAGTCACTGCTGGACAGCTTCAACAGCGCTACTTTCAAACACGCAGCCCTCGGCCTGGAAATACTGTTATGGAGCCTGCTCGCGGGGTGCGTGGCGCTATTGGTCTGGCGCTATCGCGACTGGCTACGCACCTTTGTCAGCCGCCGCAGGCCACTCAAACCGAACGCTGCCAAACCGGCACCCACCCACTTATTCGGCCTGGCGCTGGGCACCGACACCTTGCCTGACGACGTCGCCAGCGCCGTCGAAGAATTGTGGCTTACCCAGCCAAGGGAAGCTCTTGGTCTGTTGTATCGCGGCCTGCTCACCCGACTGCTGCACGACTTCAACTTACCGCTGAAAAGCGCGGACACCGAAGGCCAGGTCCTGCAGCACGTTCATCACCTGCAACAACCGCAATTATTGGCCTTCAGCGATGAACTGACCCGCCACTGGCAAAACCTCGCCTATGGCCACCACCTTCCCCCCACCTCGGTGCAACAGCAACTGTGCCGCGATTGGCGTGCCCTCTTCAGTCCGGGAGCCGCCCAATGAACCGGCCAATGTTGTGGGTCGGCCTGTTGCTGTTAGGTTTGCTGGGAGCAGGTGGCCTTTACCTTTGGCATATCGCAACGCCCTATGACGAGGTAGTCGACCGTGGCCCGTCGCCTCAGGTCATGGCCAACACCTACTTGGCAGCCGAATACTTCCTGCG
Source organism: Pseudomonas sp. AP19 (assembly GCF_001728855.1). Classification (NCBI taxonomy): domain Bacteria; kingdom Pseudomonadati; phylum Pseudomonadota; class Gammaproteobacteria; order Pseudomonadales; family Pseudomonadaceae; genus Pseudomonas; species Pseudomonas sp. AP19. The sequence goes on from NZ_LXJP01000073.1 coordinate 21,686, forward strand.
TCAGCAAGGCCTTGCAGTGGAGCAAGCCAACAGCCTTGAAAGGCTTGCCGACCTGCCTGCCGAAGGGCACAGTTTGTTGCTGCTGGGTGAACGCAGCAACATGACGCCACGCCAGGTGGACCAACTGCTGGCCTGGGCAAAATCCGGTGGCCACTTGTTGTTGGTCGCCGAAGCGCTATGGGATGAAGAAACAGGCAAAAGCGGCGACCTGCTGCTTGATCGGTTGAATATCCATCAAACGTTGAGCGAGACCGCTGACGAACCCACTTCCTCGCGCAAAAAGACAGCGCCGGACCTGACCAAACTCTATGTCGACAATGAAACTGCTCCCGCCTACTTCAGCTTCAATACTGACTTCAGCCTCACCGACCCCAAGCACCTGGCGCAGTTTTCCGCCAATAGCGCCAAATCCAGCCACTTGATGCAACGCAACTTCGGCCACGGCACCGTTACGGTTGTGACCGACAGCGATCTGTGGAAAACCCCGAATATCGGCAAACACGATAACGCCTGGCTATTGTGGTACCTCAACCAGGGCAAGGACGTAACCTTACTGTTCAACAGCGACGTGGACGACCTGCTGAGCCTGTTGATACGCAATTTTCCCCAGGCGTTGGTGGCGCTCATCGCGCTGATTAGCCTGGCGCTCTGGCGAGCTGCTATGCGCCAGGGGCCGATCCGCGCCCCGGCACCGAAGGCACGTCGCCAGTTGCAGGAGCACTTGCAGGCCAGCGCCGACTTCCTGCTGCGACGCAGCGGCCAGGGCACGCTGTTGCAAGCCTTGCAGAGTGATGTGCAACGGGCTGCAAGGCGTCGCCACCCAGGCTTTGAACACCTCGAAAGCGCGCAACAGTGGCAGGTACTTGAACGCCTGACGCGCCAACCCTCCCACGTCATCCGCCAGGCCCTCGGCCCACTCCCGGAAAAACGGCTCTCCAGCGCCGATTTCAGCCGGGAGGTGGCCAACCTGCAAACCCTAAGGAACGCCCTATGAGCGATTTTCCAACGGCCACTGACCCGGCTGCCGAAAGCCTTCAACACGCCAGCCAGCTGGCACAGGCCCTGCGCGTTGAACTGCGCAAGGCAGTGATTGGCCAGGACCAGGTGATTGACGACGTGCTCACCGCGCTGATCGCAGGCGGCCATGTATTGCTTGAAGGCGTACCCGGCCTGGGCAAAACGCTACTGGTACGCGCGCTGGCCCGTTGTTTCGGTGGCGATTTCGCACGCATCCAGTTCACCCCGGACCTGATGCCCAGCGACGTCACCGGCCACGCCGTGTACGACCTGCACACCGAACAGTTCAAGCTGCGCAAGGGGCCGCTGTTCACTCACCTGTTGCTGGCCGACGAAATCAACCGCGCCCCGGCCAAGACTCAGGCCGCCCTGCTTGAAGCCATGCAGGAGCGTCAAGTCACCCTTGAAGGTGAAGCACTGCCCATCGGCCAACCCTTCATGGTGCTGGCGACCCAAAACCCCATTGAACAGGAAGGCACATACCCGCTGCCCGAGGCCGAGCTGGATCGTTTCATGCTCAAAGTGCGCATGGACTACCCCGACTCACAGCAGGAACTGGATATGGTGCGCGAAGTCACCCGCTCATCCAGGGCCGATATGCTGGATGTGCAGCCATTACGTACAGTGCTGCAAGCGGATGAGGTGCTGCAGTTGCAGCAGATTGCCAGCGAACTGGCGCTGGACGAACAAGTTCTCGACTACGCCGTGCGCCTGGCCAGGGCTACTCGCAGCTGGCCGGGGCTGGCCATCGGTGCAGGCCCTCGCGCCTCCATCGCCCTGGTACGCGGCGCCCGCGCCCGTGCTTTGCTGCGCGGGGGCGCGTTCGTCACCCCGGACGATATCAAGGGCTGCGCTTTGGCGGTGCTGCGCCACCGGGTTCGTATCGCTCCCGAACTGGACATCGACGGATTGGAAGTGGACCAGGTGCTCAAGCAGTTGCTGGACCAGATTCCGGCACCTCGGCAATGACCCGTCCATGAAGCCGACTCGTCTGCTGCTGATCTGGCTCGGCGTACTGTTGGGCTTGAACAGCCTGCTGGGTGCCGCTACGGCCTTGCAGTTCAAGGTGCCCGACACCCTGTATTCGGTGGCTTGGGGCCTGCTGCTCGCGCTGTTTCTACTGGCGCTGCTGGACGCCATGCGTCTAAGCCGCCTGCCGTGTGCACGCGTGCGGCGGCAGATGCCAGGCAGCCTGGCCTTGGGCCGCTGGGGCGAGGTGCGTGTGACGCTTGAACACGACTACCCACAGCCGCTGACGGTACAGGTATTCGACCACGCGCCTGACGGCCTGAGCGTGGAGAATATGCCGCAATCCATCGAACTACGCCCCGGTCTAAGCAGCGAGCTCGGCTATCGCCTGCGCCCCTTACGGCGCGGGCACTTCATTTTCAGCCGTTGTGAAATTCACCTGCCCAGCCCCATGGGGCTTTGGTCCGCGCGGCGTCTGGTTGAGGCCCGTGATACGACCCGTGTTTACCCCGACTTCGCCCGTCTGTACGGCGCACAGTTACTGGGAGTGGACAATTGGTTGAGCCAACTGGGCATACGTCAACGCCAGCGACGAGGGTTGGGGCTGGAGTTTCATCAGTTACGCGAGTTTCGCGAAGGCGACAGCCTGCGGCAGATCGACTGGAAAGCCACCGCGCGCCAGCGCACGCCAATCGCCCGCGAATACCAGGACGAACGCGACCAGCAAATTGTGTTCATGCTCGATTGTGGCCGACGCATGCGCAGCCAGGACGCAGAACTCTCTCACTTCGATCACGCCCTTAATGCGTGTTTGCTGCTCAGCTATGTCGCCTTGCGCCAAGGCGACGCGGTGGGGCTATGCACCTTTGCATCTGACCAGCCGCGCTACCTGGCGCCCGTCAAGGGCACCGGCCAACTGAACCTGTTGCTCAATGCCGTATACGACCTCGACACCACCCGCCGCACCGCTGATTACCAGGCCGCCGCCAGCCAGTTACTGGCCCGACAAAAACGCAGGGCGCTGGTCATTGTGGTCACCAACCTACGGGATGAGGACGATGAAGAGCTACTGACCGCGGTTAAACGCATCGGCCGGCAACATCGGGTACTGGTCGCCAGCCTGCGTGAAGACGTGCTCGACCAACTGCGCCAGTCCCCCGTGCAAACCTTGCCCGAAGCGCTGGCCTACAGCGGCGCCATCGACTACCTCAATAAGAGAAACGATCTGCATGAGCGCTTGAGCGCCCACGGCTTGTCGGTATTGGATACGCCGCCATCAGGGCTTGGAGCGGCCTTGGTCACGCGTTATCTGGGCTGGAAAAAAGCGGGCGTATTGTGAGGCATGCACACCACCACGGCCTGGTGAACCACACCCGGGCCGGGGCGACAGCGTGCAAGGTCTAGGCGGAAGCCTGCAAAGGATCAAAACTGAAGTAATGCCACAGGGCGTTGATCAAATGCTCGTACGCCTCAGGCGCTTCGACCACACTGAACCCTGAGTCGTAGTGTTGCGGGTTGACGTCCTCATGGCTCCATAAGCAGGTGGCGGTGAGGTCAATTGCCTGGAAATCACCGTCTGCTGTCGGAATTTTCAAACGCAACTCGAACGCCACGTCGATCATCATGGGTAATTGGCTGATCAACATCAGCCCGTCTTTGGACACGTTACCCAAGTAACCAATCGGCTTGTCCGTAAGCCGGTTGAACACTTTCAGGAAACATGACAACTGATGCCGCTCAATCCGTCGGTCGGTAAACATGCTGAATTCGCCATCCATTGGCCATGAGTCTGGCCGCGCCAGTGATTCGGAACGGGCGATAAGGCCCGCTCTCCCTGGAGATCGGCGCGACGACAGCCTGTGCTTTGTCGCTCTACCGCTGCCAACCCCAAGCATTCCATTCGTTTGAACACAACCTTGTACAAACGAACACTCAAAGGATAGCTCAAGACTGGCGCCGGGCCAGCTATAGAATGACAAAGATCATCAAAGTGACGCCGGGCGCGGTTGTGCAACGCTCGCGCCAGAGTAATGCCCCAATTGCTTCAGGGTGTCGAGCCGGGCACGAGCACGGTAGGCATATTCGCTGGACGGGTATTGATTGATAATGAACTGGTAGGTTTGCACCGCATCGACAAACAATTTTTGCCGCTCCAGGCATTGCCCGCGCAACATCGAGACTTCCGGTTGCACGTAACGACGGGTACGGCTTTCACGGTCTACCTGGGACAATTCCAGAGTAACGCGCTCGCAATCACCGACCCCATAGGCACGGTAAGCGTTGTTCAAATGATGGTCCATCGACCAGCGGGTACAGCCGACGACACTGACGGCCAGGGCAGCAATGAGCAAAATTCGCATGGGGTTCTCCTGTCTTGTGCAGTGTATCGACCCCGCGTCGAAAATCTTCAAGGATGTTCGTCTATTCAACTGGAGCGAAAACAAGCGAATCATCGATAAGTAGTGCAAACGAACAATGACTACAACCAAAGAGCATAGTAGCCTTCCCCAGCGCTTGAACTCAGGAGTCTGTGCATGTCCGTCCGTCGTACCAAAATCGTCGCCACCCTTGGCCCGGCCAGTAACTCGCCGGAAGTCCTCGAACAGCTGATTCTGGCTGGTTTGGACGTTGCCCGTCTGAACTTCTCCCACGGCACCCCGGACGAGCACAAGGCTCGCGCCAAGCTGGTGCGTGACTTGGCCGCCAAGCATGGCCGCTTCGTGGCATTGCTGGGTGACCTGCAAGGCCCGAAAATTCGTATCGCCAAATTCGCCAACAAGCGAATCGAACTGAAGATCGGTGACAAGTTCACCTTCTCCACCAGCCATTCGCTGACCGAAGGCAACCAGGATGTCGTAGGTATCGACTACCCGGACCTGGTCAAGGATTGCGGCGTCGGTGACGAACTGCTGCTGGACGACGGTCGCGTGGTCATGCGCGTCGACACAGCGACCCCTACCGAGCTGAACTGCACCGTGATCATCGGTGGTCCGCTGTCCGACCACAAAGGCATCAACCGCCGCGGCGGTGGCCTGACGGCGCCGGCCCTGACTGAAAAAGACAAGGCCGACATCAAGCTCGCCGCCGAAATGGAAGTGGACTACCTCGCCGTATCCTTCCCGCGCGACGCCGCCGACATGGAATACGCCCGCAAACTGCGCGACGAAGCCGGTGGTACCGCCTGGCTGGTGGCGAAGATCGAACGCGCCGAAGCCGTGGCCGATGACGAAACCCTCGACGGCCTGATCAAGGCTTCCGACGCGGTCATGGTTGCCCGTGGCGACCTGGGCGTGGAAATCGGTGACGCCGAGCTGATCGGTATTCAGAAGAAGATCATCCTGCACGCACGCCGCCACAATAAAGCGGTGATCGTGGCGACTCAGATGATGGAGTCGATGATCCAGAACCCGATGCCGACCCGCGCCGAAGTGTCCGACGTGGCCAACGCCGTGCTCGACTACACCGACGCCGTGATGCTCTCGGCTGAAAGTGCTGCCGGACCGTACCCGCTGGAAGCCGTCCAGGCCATGGCGCGTATCTGCGTCGGTGCCGAAAAACACCCGACCAGCAAAACCTCCAGCCACCGTATCGGCAAAGTGTTCGAAAGCTGCGACCAGAGCATCGCGCTGGCAGCCATGTACACCGCCAACCACTTCCCGGGCGTTAAAGCGATCATCGCCTTGACCGAGAGTGGCTATACGCCGTTGATCATGTCGCGCATCCGTTCCTCGATTCCGATCTACGCGTTCTCCCCGCACCGCGAAACCCAGGCCCGCGCGGCCATGTTCCGTGGCGTGTACACCGTTCCGTTTGACCCGGCGTCCCTGCCGCCAAACCAAGTCAGCCAGGCGGCTATCGACGAGCTGCTCAAACGCGGCGTCGTGGAAAAAGGCGACTGGGTCATCCTGACCAAGGGCGACAGCTACCACACCATCGGCGGCACCAACGGCATGAAAATCCTGCACGTTGGCGACCCAATGGTCTGAGTAACACGCTGAAAAAAAGCCCCGCCATGTGAATGGCGGGGCTTTTTGCATTTCAAGGCCGGTTGACGGGCTAACTAAGAGCGCCTCATCGCAGGCAAGCCAGTGCCGACATTGGCGTGCGCTCAACTGTGGGAGCCGGGCTTACCCGCGATGGCGTCCTCAGCGCCTGGCAATAAACCCTGACAACGCCGCAATCGCTTCCGGCGATTTCAAGCGCTGAGTAAACAACGCCCCCTCTTCCTCGATCACCCGCCGCAACTGCTCGCGATCAACACTTTTTATCAGCTGTTTACTGACCTGCACCGCCCCCGGCGCCAGGGTCTCAAAGCGCTCGGCAATCTCCCGCGCCTTGGCCAATGCCGCTTCGCCGCTGCCCAGCGCCTCGGTCGCAATCCCCCAGGCCGCCGCCTGCTCCCCGGTAAACCCTTCGCCGAGCAGCAACAACTCCGCGGCTTTCGCATGCCCCAACAGACGCGGCAGGATCAGGCTTGAGCCAAACTCGGGGCACAACCCCAAATTAACGAATGGCATGCGCAAGCGTGCATCGCGACTGATATACACCAGGTCGCAATGCAGCAGCAGGGTCGTGCCGATACCGACTGCCGCGCCCGCTACCGCGGCAATGACCGGTTTACGGCAGTTGAGCAGGCTTTTCATGAAATGAAACGGTGGGCTGTCGAGGTCGCTGGGCGGCTGTTCGAGGAAGTCGGCAATATCGTTGCCGGCCGTGAAGCAGTCGCGACTGCCCTGGATCAATACGGCACTCACGCCTGAGTCTGCATCCGCCTGTTCCAGCGCCTCGGCCAGTTGCGTATACATGGCGCGCGTCAGGGCGTTTTTCTTGTCGGGACGATTGAACTGCAAGGTCAGCAGCCCGCGTTCGCGGCGCTGCAGGATGGCATCAGTCATGGCGAGTCTCGCGGCTGGGAAATTCAGCGCTCAACCACGGGGCAGGAACACATCGGCCAGCAGTTGATTGCGCGGCAGTCCGGCCAGGAACAGGCGCTTGGAAAACGCCTCGACACTGACAGGGTGTCCGCAGAGTAAGGCCAGAGTTTGCCGCGAAACAAGCCGCAGTTGCGCCAATACCTGGTCCCACTCAGCCGAGGTCCACAGCTCAACGGTCAGGTTCGAATGCTGCGCAGCCAACTGCGCCAGGGGCTCAGCCAAGTAATGCGCCTCGGCATCATGGGCCAGGTGAATCACGCGAATAGCGCCCTGATGATCCTGGCGTAACGCCTCCCGCAGCACGCCCCACAAAGGGCCCAGGCCCGTGCCGGACGCCAGCAGCCATAGCGGCCGCGATTGCCAGTCGGGGTCGTAGTGCAATGCCCCGCCTCGCAACTCGCCCAGTTGCAACCCGTCTGCGACCTGCAACTGCCGGGCGATATCGCTGAACTGGCCGGGCTCACGGCAATCGAGATGAAACTCCAGGAAGGCATCTTCCTGGGGCAGGCTCGCCAACGAATACGGACGCGCCACCTGCCCCGCCCACAGCACCAGATGCTGGCCGGCCCGGTAACGCAGGCCACGCTCAGGTAGCAGGCGCAGGCGCAGCACATTCATACTCAGCCAATCCACACCCACCACGCGGGCCGGAAAACCGTCACGCAGCGGGTCAAACGCGTCGACCTGCACGTCTGCGATGACCTGGCACTGGCAAGCCAAGCGCCAGCCATCCTGGCGTTGCGCCGCGCTCAGGGCATCGGGTTGCTTGTCCTCGACCTCGCCCCGGCACCGCACCAGACACGCGTGGCAACTGCCCGCCCGGCAACTGTAAGGCACACCCACACCTACCGTATTCAAGGCATCCAGCAGGTTGCTGCCGGTGGCGACCGACCAGTGGCGTTCGCCGACACGCAGTTCAGGCATATAAGGTCTCAATCAGAAAGGGCTGCGTACAGGGAATCACGCCCGACAGAGTTTGACCATAGTCGGGTGTATCGGCCACCGCGCCGGGTTATACTGCCGCGCCTTTTTAGCGTCGCGCCTGCTGCACTCGGCGTGCCTTGGAAAGGTGACTTCAGCCGACCGATGTACCCCACTGAAGCCACCTTTATTGAATGTTCCCGTCTTATAGAGGAGCGCGACTCATGACCGTGATCAAGCAAGACGACCTGATTCAGAGCGTTGCCGACGCCCTGCAATTCATTTCCTACTACCATCCCGTTGACTTCATCCAGGCGATGCACGAAGCCTACCTGCGTGAAGAATCGCCGGCAGCCCGTGACTCCATCGCGCAGATCCTGATCAACTCGCGCATGTGCGCCACCGGCCATCGCCCGATCTGCCAGGACACCGGTATCGTCACCGTGTTCGTGCGCGTGGGCATGGACGTACGTTGGGACGGCGCCACCATGGGCCTGGACGACATGATCAACGAAGGCGTGCGTCGCGCCTACAACCTGCCGGAAAACGTCCTGCGTGCATCGATCCTCGCCGACCCGGCTGGCGCGCGTAAAAACACCAAGGACAACACCCCGGCCGTGATCCACTACTCCATCGTCCCGGGTAACACCGTGGAAGTGGACGTGGCCGCCAAAGGCGGTGGTTCCGAGAACAAGTCGAAAATGGCCATGCTCAACCCGTCCGACTCGATCGTCGACTGGGTGCTCAAGACCGTTCCGACCATGGGCGCCGGCTGGTGCCCACCGGGCATGCTGGGCATTGGCATCGGCGGCACCGCCGAGAAAGCTGCGGTGATGGCCAAGGAAGTGTTGATGGAATCCATCGACATCCACGAGCTGAAAAAGCGCGGCCCGCAGAACCGTATCGAAGAGATGCGCCTGGAGCTGTTCGAGAAGGTCAACCAACTGGGCATCGGTGCCCAGGGCCTCGGTGGCCTGACCACCGTGCTCGACGTAAAAATCATGGACTACCCGACCCACGCAGCCTCGCTGCCGGTGTGCATGATCCCCAACTGCGCCGCCACCCGTCACGCGCACTTCGTGCTCGACGGTTCGGGCCCGGCGTCGCTGGAAGCGCCACCGCTGGACGCCTACCCGGAGATCGTCTGGGAAGCCGGCCCGTCGGCCCGTCGCGTCAACCTCGACACCCTGACCCCGGAAGAAGTACAGAGCTGGAAGCCGGGAGAAACCGTGTTGCTCAACGGCAAGATGCTCACTGGCCGCGACGCTGCGCACAAGCGCATGGTCGAGATGCTCAACAAGGGTGAAACCTTGCCGGTGGACCTCAAAGGGCGCTTCATCTACTACGTCGGCCCGGTTGATCCGGTGCGCGAAGAAGTGGTTGGCCCGGCGGGCCCGACCACGGCGACGCGGATGGACAAGTTCACCCGCCAGATCCTCGAGCAAACCGGCCTGCTGGGCATGATCGGCAAATCCGAGCGCGGCCCGACTGCGATTGAAGCGATCAAGGACTACAAAGCCGTGTACCTGATGGCTGTTGGCGGCGCCGCTTATCTGGTGGCACAGGCCATCAAGAAGTCGCGCGTTGTCGCGTTTGCCGAACTGGGCATGGAAGCGATCTACGAGTTCGACGTGAAAGACATGCCGGTCACCGTTGCGGTGGACAGCAAGGGCGAATCCGTGCACATCACCGGTCCTGCCATCTGGCAGAAAAAGATCAGTGAAAGCCTGGCGGTAGAAGTGCAGTAAGCACTTCCCTCGCAAGGAGAAAGGCGACTGCGGCCCCATGGCCCAGTCGCCTTTTTTATTGTGTACGCGGTCATGTGGGAGCGGGCTTGCTCGCGAAAGCGGTGGGTCAGTCAATTTAACTGTCACTGAGA
>NZ_LXJP01000074.1:0-30231 GCF_001728855.1 Pseudomonas sp. AP19
GGCAAGCCCCGCTCCCACCGTTGGTTTAGCGTCAGGCCGAGGTGATGGTGGCGCGTGCGGCGTGCAGTTTTTTGTAGCTCTCGATTAAGCGCAAATGCCGGTCCAGCCCTTCCAGCTTCAGGCTGGTCGGCGTCAAGCCATGGAAGCGCACCGTGCCATTCACCGAGCCGATTACCGCGTCCATCCGCTCGTTACCAAACATGCGGCGGAAGTTGGCTTCGTAGTCTGCCAGCACCAGGTCCTCGTCCAGGTGCATCTCCAGCACCGCATTCACTGCCTGGTAGAACAGGCCGCGATCGGCAGTGTTGTCGTTGTACTGCAGGAACATTTCCACGCACTCTTTGGCCTCTTCATACTGCTGCAAGGCGAGGTAGATCAGCAGCTTCAACTCCAGGATGGTCAGTTGACCCCATGCAGTGTTGTCGTCGAACTCGATGCCGATCAGGGTGGTGATGTCGGTGTAGTCGTCCAGCTCGCTTTCCACCAGGCGCTCGACCAATGCCTTGAGTTCGTCATCGTCCAGGCTGTGCAGGTTGAGGATGTCGGCGCGGAAAAACAGCGCCTTGTTGGTGTTGTCCCAGATCAGGTCGTCCACCGGGTAAATTTCCGAGTAGTCCGGCACCAGAATACGGCAGGCGGTAGCGCCAAGGTGCTCGTACACGGCCATGTAGGATTCTTTGCCCATACCTTCGAGAATACCGAACAGGGTCGCAGCTTCTTCGGCATTCGAGTTCTCACCCTGGCCCGAGAAGTCCCACTCGACGAACGCGTAATCGGATTGGGCACTGAAGAAGCGCCACGACACCACACCGCTGGAGTCGATAAAGTGCTCGACGAAGTTGTTCGGCTCAGTGACCGCGTGGCCTTCAAAGGTCGGTTGCGGCAAGTCGTTCAAGCCTTCGAAACTGCGCCCCTGGAGCAATTCGGTGAGGCTGCGCTCCAGCGCCACTTCCAGGCTCGGGTGCGCGCCAAACGAAGCGAATACGCCGCCGGTGCGCGGGTTCATCAGGGTCACGCACATCACCGGGAATTCACCGCCCAGGGACGCGTCCTTGACCAATACCGGGAAGCCCTGGGCTTCCAGGCCTTGAATGCCGGCCAGAATTCCCGGGTACTTGGCCAGTACCTCGGCAGGCACGTCCGGCAGCGCGAATTCGCCTTCGATGATTTCGCGTTTTACCGCGCGTTCGAAAATTTCCGACAGGCACTGCACCTGGGCTTCGGCCAGGGTATTGCCCGCGCTCATGCCGTTGCTGAGGTAGAGGTTTTCGATCAGGTTGGACGGGAAGTACACCACCTCGCCATCGGACTGACGTACAAACGGCAGCGAGACAATGCCACGCGCTTCGTTGCCGGAGTTGGTGTCGAACAGGTGCGAGCCACGCAGTTCGCCGTCGCGGTTGTAGATCTTCAGGCAGTAGGCGTCGAGGATCTCCGTTGGCAGCTCATCGTTACGGCCCGGCTGGAACCAGCGCTCATCCGGGTAATGCACGAACGGCGCGTTGGCCAGTTCTTCACCCCAGAACTGATCGTTGTAGAAGAAGTTGCAATTGAGCCGCTCGATAAACTCGCCCAACGCCGACGCCAGTGCGCCTTCCTTGGTCGCGCCCTTGCCGTTGGTAAAGCACATCGGCGAGTGCGCATCGCGGATATGCAGCGACCACACGTTAGGCACGATGTTGCGCCACGAGGCGATTTCAATTTTCATGCCCAGGCCAGCCAGGATGCCGGACATATTGGCGATGGTCTGCTCCAGCGGCAGGTCCTTGCCCGCGATGTAGGTGCCTGCGTCGGAGGTCGAGCCGGGCATCAACAGCGCCTGGGCATCGGCGTCGAGGTTTTCCACCTCTTCGATGACAAATTCCGGCCCGGCCTGCACGACTTTCTTTACCGTGCAACGGTCGATGGAACGCAGGATGCCCTGGCGATCCTTGTCGGAGATGTCCGCCGGCAACTCGACCTGAATTTTGAAGATCTGGTTGTAGCGGTTTTCCGGATCAACGATGTTGTTTTGCGACAGCCGAATATTGTCCGTGGGGATATTGCGCGTTTCGCAGTACAGCTTCACAAAGTACGCCGCACACAACGCCGACGAAGCCAGGAAGTAATCGAACGGACCCGGGGCCGAACCGTCGCCTTTGTAGCGGATCGGCTGGTCGGCAATCACCGTGAAGTCATCGAACTTGGCTTCAAGCCGAAGGTTGTCGAGAAAGTTGACCTTAATTTCCATGCGGGCACACCAGAATAACGAGCTAAACAAATTGGCCGCTATTATGAGGATTTTCAGCGGGAAGTCTCAGGGTTTTCAGAATTGCCTGCCGATCGGTGCTAACGTCCATCCACCTCTGATTAAAGACATTCGCCCATGTCCATCGCCGATAACCTCCTCGCCTTCACCTTCGCCGCCACCGTGCTCACACTGACACCCGGGCTTGATACCGCATTGGTATTACGCACCGCTACGGTCGAAGGCAAACGCCAGGCGCTGCATGCCACGCTGGGCATCAACGCCGGCTGTTTGTTGTGGGGCGCGGCCGTGGCCTTTGGGCTGGGCGCGTTGATCGCGGTGTCGGAGCTGGCGTACAACCTGCTCAAGTATTGCGGCGCGGCGTACCTGGCGTGGCTGGGGTTGAACATGCTGCTGCGCCCGCGCCGTTCACTGTCACCCGCCGAGGCCGACGGCAAGCCCGGTGGCAGCTGGTTTCTGAAGGGCATGCTGGGCAATGTGTTGAACCCCAAGGTGGGGATTTTCTACGTGTCGTTCCTGCCGCAATTCATCCCCCAAGGGCATGCGTTGATTGCCTGGACCTTCGGTCTGGTGAGCATTCACGTGGTGCTCGGCCTGGCGTGGTCGCTGGCGTTGATTGCGGCCACCCGTCCCCTGTCGGGTTTGCTGCGTCGGGAGAACGTCATCCAGTGGCTGGACCGCACCACTGGCATGGTCTTTGTGTTGTTTGCCGCGCGCTTGGCGTTCAGCAAACGCTGAACGCGGCGGGCCGTCAGCACAGGCGGATCGACAGCTCGATGTCATCGGCAAACGGCACCGACAGGTAGCCGTTCTGCGGCGAGCGCACATGGGCCAGGTATTCCGGGCAGTAGTTGGTGTTGTCAGCCACCACCAGCGCACCGGGCCGCAAGTGTTTTTCCACGCAGTTCAGCACCTCGCCATACAGCGCCTTGGCACCGTCGAGCAGCAGCAGGTCGACCACTTCCGGCAGGTGCGTGGCCAACGTGACCAGCGCATCCCCTTCTCGGATTTCGATCAGATCACTCACGCCGCCTGCGATGAAATGCTCACGGGCCAGGGCAATCTTCGACGGCTCGAACTCGCTGCCGATCAACACTCCACCGCCGTTGTCACGCAGGGCGGCGGCCAGGAACAACGTGGACAGGCCGAACGACGTGCCGAACTCGACGATAGCCTTTGCTTGGGTGCTGCGCGCGAGCAGGTAGAGCAGGCTGCCGGTGTCGCGGGAAACCGGCAGCCACAAATCCTTAAGCATCGTGTAGAGCGCCACGTAGTCGGTTTTGCTGTGCATCAGGCGGTCGCGCTCTTCGTCGCTGACGCCGTTCAGGCTCGGGCTGGTGGCAGCGCCCGCTTGTTGGTAGAGGCGTTCGATCAAGGGCGCCAAGGGCGCAGTAGTCAGGGTGGTCATGATGGATTTCCGTGTGGTCGGGACTAGAATGCGATTAATTCGTCGCATTAAAAGTATGCGAGTGATTCATCGCCTTCGCTATTCGCGTTCGCCCCGCTGCCGGAGCCCAGCATGACAACCCGCCAGACACCGCGTATTTCCTCACGCAAACAGCCACAACAGGCGCGCTCCACCGAGCTGGTAGCGGCGATCCTTGAAGCGGCTATTCAGGTTTTGGCCAAGGAAGGTGCCTCCCGTTTCACCACCGCACGGGTGGCGGAAAAGGCCGGTGTGAGTGTCGGTTCGGTGTACCAATACTTCCCCAACAAGGCCGCAATCCTGTTCCGGCTGCAGAGTGATGAGTGGCAGCAGACCACACAGATGCTGCGCGACATTCTCGATGAAACCGAGGTGCCAGCGCTGACGCGCCTGCGCACCCTGGTGCATGCCTTTATCCATTCGGAGTGCGAGGAAGCGCTGATGCGCGTGGCGCTGAATGACGCCGCGCCGCTGTACCGCGACGCGCCCGAAGCCGCGCAAGTGCGTGCAGCCGGCCAGCGCGCCTTTGAAGACTTCATGCTGCAATTGCTGCCCGACGCACCACCGGCCAGCCGCGCACTGGCGTGCGAGCTGATCCTCGGCACCCTCACTTGCGTGGGTAAGGAATTTTCCGGCAGCCCACGCAGCGCCGCCGAGATTGAGGTTTACGCCGACGGCATGGCGGCGATGTTTTGCGCCTACGTGAAGTCGCTCAATCCACCCTGATTGTTTAACCCATTTATAACTGAAGGTTCACAAACGACGATTGATCGCACCGATACACGATGGGAGCATCGGTGCCCATGATTTCGCTCCTGCGCTTGATCCGTGGTCACCTGCTGCCTTCCTTCCCGAAGGTGCAGGCGCGCCCCTGCGAAAACCCTCTGGTCCATATCATCCTGGCCTTCTGGGCGCTGTGGCATTGCCGCCATGCGCGCCCGCCCGACACCCGCCTCTGATTCAAGTCGAATACGCCTCGCCGGCATTCATTTATCAGAAGGATCACCCCCATGACCGCAGCCATGCGCCCCGTCATCTGCGCTGCCCAGCGCAATGCCTCGTATTACACCGCCAGCCTCAACGACACCACTCAATACCCGACCTTGCAAGGCCAGGTCAGCGTCGACGTGGTGATTATCGGCGGCGGCTTCACCGGTGTCGCCAGCGCGGTGGAACTCGCCGAGCGCGGGCTCAAAGTGGCGATTGTCGACACCCACCGTATCGGCTGGGGCGCCAGTGGCCGCAATGGCGGGCAAGTCACCGGCAGCCTGTCGGGTGACGAAGCCATGCGCGCACAAATGCGCAAGCGCCTGGGCGATGAGGTCGACGATTTCATCTGGCACCTGCGCTGGCGCGGCCATGAAATCATCGAGCAGCGGGTCAACAGATACGCGATTGCCTGCGACCTCAAGCACGGTCACCTGCATGCGGCGATGAAACCCTCGCACCTGACCGAACTGCGCGCCTTTCACGCTGAAGCACAACGGCGCGGCATGGGCGAGCACGTCAGCCTGCTCGATCAGACGGCGGTGCGGCAGCACCTGAACAGCACGCTGTACCTGGGCGCGCTGAAAAACACGCGCAACCTGCACCTGCACCCACTCAATCTGTGCCTGGGCGAAGCACGCGCGGCACACAGCCTCGGCGCGTTGATTTTCGAGAACTCCGAGGTACTGCAAATCGTGCATGGCGAGCGCCCCGCCGTGCTGACGGCACACGGCCGGATCGACGCACGCCAAGTGCTGCTGGCCGGCGATGTGTACCACCGACTGGAACCCAGGCAACTCAAAGGCAAGATATTCCCGGCGATGGGCGGGATTGTCACCACGGCGCCACTGGGCGAACTGGCACAGCAGATCAACCCGCAGGATTTGGCGGTGTACGATTGTCGGTTCGTCCTCGATTACTACCGCCTTACGGGTGATGGGCGGCTGCTGTTCGGGGGCGGCGCCCATTATTCCGGGCGAGACTCACGCGACATCGCAGCCGAGTTGCGCCCGTGCATCGAGCGCACGTTCCCGGCACTCAAAGGCGTGGCCATCGAGTTCCAGTGGAGCTGCGCGATGGGCATTGTGATGAACCGCATCCCGCAGTTGGGCAAACTCTCCGACAACGTCTGGTACTGCCAGGGCTACTCCGGACACGGCATCGCCACCAGCCACATCATGGGCGAGATCATGGCTGAAGCGCTGACCGGCACGCTGTCAGCGTTCGACACCTTTGCCGGGTGCAAGCACATCAAGGTGCCGCTGGGCGATGTGTTCGGCAACCCGATGCTGGCGGTGGGCATGTGGTACTACCAGATGCTGGAAAAGCTGCGCTGACACACGGCGCATTCCATCGCACCGGCAATCGCTGCTATGTTTCGCTCCTCGCCAGCCCAGGAATGCGCCATGGAACCGTTAGACAGCAACGCCGCGCTGATCATCATCGACATGCAACAGGGCATGCGCGATCCCAAGCTGGGGCGACGCAACAATCCGCAGGCCGAGTTGCAGATTCAGCAGCTGCTGCACGCGTGGCGGCAGGCGCAACGCCCCATCGTGCATGTCCGGCATATGTCTCGCTCGCCGGGTTCGGTCTTTTGGCCCGGCCAGCCGGGTTGTGAATTCCAGCCCGCACTCGCACCGCTCAAGCAGGAGCACGTGCTGGAAAAAAACGTTCCGGATGCGTTCACGGCCACAGGCCTGGAGCGCTGGCTGCAGGTCCGTGCGATTAAACAATTGGTGGTCGTTGGGGTGATCACCAATAATTCTGTCGAGTCTACGGCACGCTCCGGCGGCAACCTGGGCTTTGAGGTGATAGTCGCGGCGGATGCCTGCTACACGTTTGATCAAACCGACTTGTCCGGCCGCCTTTGGCCCGCCGAGGACGTGCATGCGCTGTCGCTGAGTAACCTGGCGATGGATTACGCCACGGTTGTAGAGACAGGCGATCTGTTGGCCCGTAGTTAACCCGGAGAGGCCGATGAGTAAGGGTGCTGGCAAGCGAATCGTCGTCATTGGCGCCGGCATGGTCGGCGCATCATTGGCGTATCACCTGGCAACCAAAGGGGCGAATGTTACCGTGGTGGAAGCCGGTGAAATCGCTTGCGGTGTGACCGCGACGTCCTTTGCCTGGATCAACACTTCACACAGCGCGCCCGACCCGATTGCGCCCTTGCGCCGTGCCGCCATCAGCGAGTTTCGGCGCCTGGAACGTGAGCTACCTGACCTGCACATACACTGGACCGGCGCTTTATGCTACGGCGCGGGCTCCGATGAAGCATTGCCGGCCAGCGCTCACGCCTCGCGGGCAACACAGGTGCCTCGCGCACGGGTTGCCGAGCTTGAGCCGACCTTGAGGCACCCACCCGAGCACGCCTTGTTCAAAGCCGAAGAAGGCGCGCTGGACGCTGTGCAAGCCACCCACGTATTGATCGCAGGCGCCAGGGCCCATGGCGCGAAGGTGCTCACGCAAACGCGTGTGCGCGGTTTCAGAACGCTGAACGACCAGGTCACCGGCGTCGACACCTCAACAGGCATGCTGGAGGTTGACGTGGTCGTCCTGGCTGCCGGAACGGCCATCCAGGCACTGACGGGTTTGCTCGGGCTGCCCGTACCCATCCAGGCGTCGCCGTCTGTATTCATTCGTTACGCGGCAACGCCCGGCTGCGTGCACACCCTTATCTCCAACGCCGTGATGGAGGTGCGACAAAGCGCCGATGGCGGGTTGCTGGCGGCGGAGGACTACCTGGGCGATGGGCTGCACAATCAGCCGCTGGCCATCGCGCGGCGTACGGCTGAGGCGATTCACAGCGAACTTGAGGGAGTCGGCTCACTCGAACCCCACACCGCCTGTGTCGGGCTCAGGCCCATCGCGGTGGATGGCTTGCCGGTGATCGGCTACCTGCCCTCCATCGGCGGTGCGTACGTGTGCACCATGCACCCCGGCGTGGCGCTCGCGGCCGTTGTCGGCCGCCTGGCCAGTGAGCAGATCATGGGCGACGCGGCCTGCGACCTGCTGCTGCCCTGTCAGCCGGGCCGATTCTTCTGAGCGCCCAACGCTCAGAACACGCCTGCGTTCACCAGCATGTCGATCAGTGCCTCCGGCCATAGCGTATCCGTCGTCGATTGCAACTCGTCAGCGGACCACCAGTGATGATCCGCCATGACCTGGGCTTCTTGCACCGTCCATTCGTCTCGGGAAAGGACTTCGTTTTGCGCATGAACAACAAAATACTGCTCAATGGCTAACACGGTTTCGCCACTGGGTAACATCAGCGAAAACCGGCGGTCTGCCACCGGCGCTTGCACAGCGCTGACCACAATGCCGGTCTCTTCACGCAACTCGCGGAGTGCAGCCGCCTGGAAGGTCTCTCCCGCTTCAACGCCGCCGCCGGGTGTCGCCCAGTAATTTCTGCCGGCCAGCGCCCCCTCTTTATGCACGAACCTGAAAAGAAGCACCTTTCGCGAAGGGCTGATAACCAGCAGCCGAGCGGCTTTTCGCTCACGCATGGGCTGCAGTTCCGGCTTCAACAACCTGACATGCGCGCTCGCCAAGCCGCTCCACCAGCCTGACCAAATAGCCGTCCGGGTCCTGCACCAGAAACTCGCGCTGCCCCACTTCGACCTCGCCCGCCCGGTACCACACGTCCTGGCTGGCCTTGAACAACGCATAGCCAGCGGTCTCAAGCCGTTGAATCACCGGGCGTACCGCCGTGACATCAATCTGCAAGTTGATACCGCGCCCAAACGGGCGATCCAACGCAGCGGTCAGCCATTGATTGGCCTGGGGGTCGACCTGCTCAAGCATCACCTGGGCGCCATCCAGGTCGAGATAGGCGAAGCCGTCTTCCAGACGTTGATAGGCAACCTTGAACCCCAGGTACGTGACCCAGAACGCCAGGCTCTTGTTCAGATCGGTCACCATCAACTCCGGGACCAGTTTATTTCTCTTCATCATGGACCTGCTTCCATTGCGGGTTAACGCAGTCGCTGGGCAATCTTCCTGCCGGCGCTTGCACGCCGAGCTTACATGAGCCTGGCGTTGATAACCGCTGTTACGGGCCGCCTCTGTTGCGCTCCAGCACAGCGAAACCGCGCTGAATGACCTAGTGAACTTACACAACAAAAACAATTTTTGTTGTGCACAAAATATCGCTAAAGATTTTCCGGGCACGCGCCGAAACAACAGTGATAGCAAATCGCCGTACCTCGCCCGCGAGTCGACGATTTGGCCGCCCTCCCCGCTGATGGTCGTCTCGATGAAAATAAAAAATAAGCTGGTGCTCGCGTTTGTATCCGTTGCTTTTATCCCCGTCAGCGTGGTTGCAGTGATCTCTGTGGTGAACACACGGACCGAGGCCGTTGAGCAGTTCATTGATGGCAGCACCCGCGAAATACGCCAGATCGATGGCAACATCCGCCAGTTTTTCGATGGCACGATGCAGAACGTCGATCAAATGTCCGCTGATCCTGTATACACTTCCGTGAACACGCTGAAGGATTACCAACCGGCCAATGCTGCCAGCCAACCGATGCCGGCGCAGGCGCAACAGGTGATCGACCAGTTTGCCCGGTTCGGCGCCACGCACCCGTCGGCGGCAATTCTGTCGATTGGCCTGGAAGACGGCACCTATGCCAAATGGCCCGACGACCCACAGCTGGCCAAGTACGACCCGCGCGCCCGCCCGTGGTACAAGGCCGCGATGGCCTCCCCCGGCAAGACCGTGCGTACGCCCGCTTACTATTACGACAAAGATGACGTGGCGCTGGTCGGTACTGCGCGGGCGCTTCTCGACGCTGCCGGCAAAGCCAAAGGCGTGTTCGTGGTCAGCGTGTCATTAAAAAACCTCACCGAATTGCTCAAAAGCATCAAGCTCGGCGAGAGCGGCTACGTGATGTTGATCGAGGATGGCGTGGTGCTGGTCGACCCGCGTAACGCCGCGCACAACTTCAAGCCGCTCAAAGACCTCGGCGTGCCCTATGCGCAGTTGGCGGACACGCCCCAGGGCTCGACCGAAGTGGTGATCGATGGCGTGCGCTATATGGCCAACGTATGGACCTCGCCCGGCCTCGGCTGGCGGTATGTCGGGTTGATCGAATACAACGAAGTGATGGCCACCGCCACGCGCATGACCTACCTGACCACGGTGATCGTGGCGGTACTGGTGCTGATTTTCGGCTTGATCGCCGCGGCGTTTTCCAAGGTGATCGTTAAACCGATCGGCCAGGTCAGTACCGGCTTGCAGTCCATCGCCGAGGGTGAAGGCGACTTGCGCCATGAGCTGCACGTACAAGGCAAGGATGAAACCGCCGAGCTGGCCGGCTGGTTCAACAAGTTTCTCACCGCGATCCGTCAGCTGATCCAGCACATCGGTGCGTCCTCCACCAACTTGCAGGACGCGTCACGGGTCAATAGCCAAGTGGCGCACAACATGAACGAAGCCGCCGGGCGTCAGCGTGAGGCGGTGGAGTTGGTGTCCACGGCCTTCAACGAGATGGTCGCCACCGCCAACGAAGTGGCGCGTTCGTGCAGCGGTGCGGCGGAATCGGCCGAGAACGGCCATCGCCGCGTGGCCGAGGGCAAGCAGCAAATCGAAGTCACCACCGACAACGTTAATCGCCTGGGCCGGCGGTTGACCGAGTCGTCCCAGGCCATGGTCGAACTGGAAGCCGGCAGCCGCAGCATCAACCAGATCCTCGGCACCATTCGCGCGATCGCCGAACAGACCAACCTGCTGGCGCTCAACGCCGCCATCGAAGCCGCCCGGGCCGGCGATCAAGGCCGTGGGTTCGCCGTGGTGGCGGATGAAGTGCGGGCGCTGGCCAAGCGCACCTCCGACTCCACCGGCGAAATCGAACAACTGCTCGGCACCCTCGGCAGCAAGACCGAGGAAGTCACGCAGAAGATGAACAGCTGCATGGACCTGTCGCGGGCCAGTGTGTCGTCCATCGAAAACGCGCGGGACAGTTTTGAGGGCATCCAGTTGTCGGTGAATGAAATCCGCGACCAGAACCTGCAGATTTCCGCCGCCGCCGAGGAACAACACAGCGTCGCCGAGGAAATCAACCGGCATATCCAGCAGATTTATGACGAGGCGCGGCTGGTGGAAAGCCTGGCCAATTCCGCCCAGGATGATTCGGGGCAGTTGGCCAAACTGTCGGAAGAGTTGAATGGCTTGGTGGGGCGGTTCAAGTCCTGACGTCATGCACCCGTTGATCAAGGACGATCATCGGCGTGGCGCATCGAACAGGGCGTTGCACGCCCACCAAGCGACCTAAGCCTGCTGTGAAACCATCCAGGTGACCAAGGCTTGCAGGCGCGTGGTAAACGCTTCGCGCTCGGCACTGGGGTTGCGCGCCTCAAACAGGAAATACGCGATCTGGATGCGCATGCTCGGGTAATGTTGCACGAACAACGCAACATGTTCTTCCAGGGTATGCGGCCAGCCTGAGGCGTCATCGGCGCGCAACGTGTGAGTGGCCCGAATCACCCGGCGTGCCGCCTCTCGCTGCAAGCGAAGACGCTCTGCCTCAGTCGCGGCGCGCGTGATGCGCGCAAGATAAGTGCTCAACACGGGTTCGAAGTCAGCATTCAAGGCCAGGGCAATTTCCCGCGAAGGCCTGAATCGTTCGAACTGCACAGAGAGGTCATCGCCCCACACACAACGGCAATGATGCTTGAGCCAGAAGCCCCATTGGTTGGTGTTCTCAGGCGCCAGCACTTCGGCGCGATACCCCAGGTCGAAGTCGATTTTGCTGACGATCGGATGTCGCTGTTCCAGCACCTGGCGCAGCGCTTCCAACGACTCAAGCACCTGCGCATCCGGCCGCTCGCCGGCTACCAGCGTGAGGTCAAGGTCCGACTCACCCGGGCGGGCGTTGCCCCTGGCCACACTGCCATACACAAAAATCGCCTCCAGCCCCAACCCGGCCTGCGAAAGGGTCGCACACACATCCGTCAGCACGGGCTGGAATTCAGGCTGAAGGGCCGCATCGCCAACGGTTTGCACAAAGCCCTGGGCATCAACACCGGTCACCGTACTCATGGGCGATGCACCTCAATCAGCAAGCCTTCCGCCTCACTCGGCGCACAGAAGTGGCGGGTGATCAGATCAAACTCGGCATCGGTGGCGGCAAAATCATGCTCGCCCCGGGCATTGCGCGCATGCAGGCGAGCACGGCAGGTGGCGTCATCCAGTTCGAGGTAATGCAGGCGATGGGGCACCTGCGCCGCCTGTGCCAGGCCCAGCAGCCATTCGCGATTGGCCAGTGTATTGGCGGGAACATCCAGCACCACATTGACCCCGGCCTGCAACAGGTTAATCACCAACGGGCCGAGTACTGCGCGAACGCGCTGGGCACGGCTTACGTAATCGGTAATCGCGCGGATCTCGCCGGGGTAAAGCTGTGCAAGCCAGTGGTCCTCGCTGAGGACGATGGCCGCGTGCTCGGCAGCAAGGGTTGTAGCCAGGGTGGATTTTCCGGAGGCGATCTTGCCGCAAAGCAGATGCAGGGTGGGCATGCGTCGGTTCCTTATGTCTGGCACGCAAGCATGGCATTTTTTCGGCCTGAGCGACCTCACCAGTGCGCATAAAGTGCCAGCGGTGCCAGGTTGGGTTGCTGATGGCCTGGGTGGAATCACACGCGGGGACTGCGCCTGAACCGTGTGCTCATAATATTTGGACACGAAATACCCTGAACTATCTGACGAACGCGAGGCTCCTTTCCTATGCGCTGCCCCGACCCCAGGGGCGTTGTACAACAAGGAGCCGCCCTCACCATGACTACCCTTCCCGTCTACCGCCACTCAATCCCGGGACCGCTGCACGCGACCCTGCTGGCCGGCACCGTGCCGTTGTTTCTGGGCGCCCTGCTCAGCGACATCACCTACACCCAGACCTACCAGATTCAATGGGCCAACTTTGCCTCCTGGCTGATCGCCGGTGCGCTGGTGTTCTGCGGGCTCGCACTGTTGTTTGCGCTGGTCAATCTGGTGCGTGCCGAGCGCAAGTCGGGTCAACCGGTGGTGTATGCCCTGCTGCTATTGGCGACATGGGTACTGGGCCTGGTCAATGCGTTCCAGCATGCCAAGGACGCCTACGCCGCCATGCCGACCGGCCTGGTGTTATCGGTGGTCGTCACCGTGCTGACGATTGCCGCGACCTGGACCGGACTGCGCACAGGAGCCGCCAAATGAAAACCGCCCACACACTGACCTTACTCAGCGCTGCCCTGTTATTGACCGCCTGTGGCGGCGAAGGCGACAAGACCCAGGCCCGTGGCCCCGATCCTAAATTGCCGGAACAGCAAAGCAGCCTGTTACCGAGCATGAAAATCGCCGAGCCCACGCCGTGGGGCACGCAAAAACCCACAGTGCCCGAAGGCTACAGCGTCACCGCCATTGCCACTGACCTGGCCATCCCGCGGCAAACCCTGGTATTGCCCAACGGCGACATTCTCGTCGCCGAAGGCCGTGGCGGCAGCGCGGCCAAGCTCAAGCCCAAGGATGTGATCGCCAGCGTGATCAAGGCCCAGGGCAACACCAAGGTCAAGGGTGGCAACCGCCTGACCCTGCTGCGCGATGCCGATGGTGACGGTACTTACGAACTGAAGACGGTGTTCGCCGATAACCTCAACGCGCCCTACGGCCTGGCCTTCGCCGACGGCAAACTCTACGTTGCCAACCAGGACGCGCTGGTGCGCTTCGACTATGCCGACGGCCAGACCAAGGCAAGTGGCCCGCCCACCACAATCACCGACCTGCCGGCGCAGATCAACCACCACTGGACCAAATCCCTGGCGGTGAGTGCTGACGGGCGCCAGCTCTATGTGGGCATTGGCTCCAACAGCAACATCACCGAGCGTGGCATGGAAGTGGAAATCGACCGGGCGATGATCTGGCAGATCGACGCAGCGACAGGCGCACACAAGCCCTACGCCACCGGCATCCGCAACCCGACCGCGCTGACCATTCAGCCGGGTTCCGGGCAATTATGGACGGTGGTCAACGAACGCGATGAACTCGGCCCGGACCTCGTGCCGGACTACCTGACCTCGGTGCGTGAGGGCGCCTTCTACGGCTGGCCCTACAGCTACTGGGGCCAGAACGTCGACCCACGCGCACAACCGCAGAACCCGGCGAAAGTCGCCGCCGCGATCAAGCCGGATTACAGCCTGGGTTCCCACGTTGCGGCACTTGGGGTGGATTTCTCGATGGCAGAAATGGGTGAGAAATTCGCCGAAGGTGTATTTGTTGGCGAGCACGGCAGCTGGAACCGCGAAAACCCGGTGGGCTACAAGGTGATTTTCGTGCCGTTCAGCAATGGCAAACCAGCCGGTGAGCCCATCGATTTCGCCACCGGTTTCCGTGGTGATGACGGCAAAACACGCGGGCGCCCCGTGGGCGTCACGGTAGACCCCAAAGGCGCGTTGATCATCGCGGATGACTTGGCCAATACCGTTTGGCGGGTGACGCGCAACCGCTGAACAAAGGCTTTGACTTGGTTGCCTGAGGCAACAATATAATTGCCCCAGGCAACCAACCGAGCATCCTCATGGCCACGCCCCTTGTAGAACGCGCCGCGATCATTCGCGGTTTCAACCGTTTTTACACCCACCAGATCGGCGTGCTGCAGGAACACCTGCTGCAAAGCGACTACTCGCTCACCGAAATCCGCGTGATGTACGAGCTGTCCTCCCGTGGTGACCTGACCAGTGCCGACCTGTGCCAGATGCTGGGTCTGGACCCGGGCTACCTGAGTCGGCTGATCAGCGGGTTCGAAAAGCAAGGCCTGATCCAGAAGGTCCGCTCCGTCACCGATGCGCGCGCGGTGCAACTGCACTTAAGCGACCTCGGCCGAACGGTGCTGGCGCCGCTGGAGCAGAAAACCCAGCAGGAAGTCATCGCGTTACTCGAAGCCTTGCCCGAGCAACAACAACGCCAACTCACCGGTGCCATGCAACGCATCCAGTCACTGCTGCAAGGCAGCGCGCCAAGCTATTTGCTGCGCGACCCGCAACCGGGCGACATGGGCCTGGTGGTGCAGCAACAATCCGCACTGTATGCCCGCGAGTACAACTGGAATTGGGAATTTGAAGCCTTGGTGGCGGAGATCGTCGCCAAGTATCTGCGCGAGTTTGACCCGGCCTCCGAGCGCTGCTGGATCGCGGAAAAAGACGGCGACGTGGTCGGCTCGGTGTTCGTGGTGCGTCATGACGC
Source organism: Pseudomonas sp. AP19 (assembly GCF_001728855.1). NCBI lineage: Bacteria > Pseudomonadati > Pseudomonadota > Gammaproteobacteria > Pseudomonadales > Pseudomonadaceae > Pseudomonas > Pseudomonas sp. AP19. The sequence goes on from NZ_LXJP01000074.1 coordinate 14,880, forward strand.
GACCACGGCCAAGCTGCGCATGCTCTACGTGGATGCCAGTGCGCGGGGCATGGGCATTGGTCAGCGTCTGGTCGACGAATGCCTGCGTTTTGCCCGCCACGCCGGTTACCAACGCATGATGCTGTGGACGGTTAACACCCTGATCGACGCACGCAAGCTCTATCAGAAAGCCGGATTTACCTTGGAGGAAGAAGAGCCCACGGTGAGTTTCGGCAAGGCATTGATCAGCGAAACCTGGGCCCGTGACCTGTAATGCCTTCCCGCGCCGTCACCGGCGCGGGAAGGCAGCGCTTACAGATCGGTGATTTCCTTGTGGCGTGGCACCAGCGCTTTCATCACGCTCCACGCCACCAGGTACGCCAGCGCACAGATCGCAAACATGATCATGTAGCCGGTGTGAATGTCGTTGATCGACTTGTAGTAGTCGAACACCCAGCCACCGATCTTGGTCATCACCACACCGCCCAAGCCACCCGCCATGCCGCCGATACCGACCACGGAGGCCACGGTTTTTTGCGGGAACATATCCGACACGGTGGTGAAGATGTTGCACGACCACGCCTGGTGCGCCGAGGCGCCAACGCCGATCAGCAGCACCGGCACCCAGAAGCCGAGGTAACCGAACGGTTGCGCCAGCAGCACCACCAACGGGAACAGCGCAATCACCAGCATGGCTTTCATGCGGCCGTCATACGGCGCATCGCCACGGGCCATAAAGTAGCTGGGGAACCAACCACCGCCGATACTGCCGACCATGGTCATGCTGTACAGCACGGCGAGCGGCATCACGATATCCGCGCCTTTCATGCCGTACTGCGCCGCCAGGTAGGTGGGCAGCCAGAACAGGAAGAACCACCACACGCCGTCCGTCATGAACTTGCCGAAGGCGAACGCCCAGGTCTGGCGGTAAGTGAGCAATTTGAACCAGGAGACTTTTTTCGCCGTGGCCCCCGCAGGCTCCGGGGTGAACGGTTGCACCGTCTGGTCGCTACGGATATAGGCCAGTTCTGCCGCCGACAAGCGTTTTTGCTGCTCCGGCTTCTGATAAAGCGCCGACCACACCGCCACCCAGACAAACCCCAACATGCCAATCACGATAAACGCGGCTTCCCAGCCCCACAGGCCGGCAATCAACGGCACGCAGATCGGCGCCAGGATTGCGCCGACGTTAGCGCCGGAGTTGAAGATACCGGTGGCCAGCGAGCGTTCTTTCTTGGGGAAGTATTCAGCGGTGGCCTTGATCGCGATGGGGAAGTTGTCCGCCTCGCCAATTGCCAATATGGCGCGAGACAGCATAAAGCCGGCAATCGACACCGGAATCACCGCCAGGCCGATTGCGCCGCTGAGCGCCGCGATCCCCTGGCCCATCGGCACCGAAAACGCATGCATGATCGCGCCGGTGGACCAAATGGCAATCGCCACCACGTAGGCCGCCTTGGTGCCGATTTTGTCGACAAACCGTCCGGCAAACAGCATGGAAATCGCATAGACAAACTGGAACACCGCCGCGATGTTGGCGTAATCGGTATTGCTCCAGCCAAATTGCGTCGACAGTTGCGGTGCCAACAGGCTAAGCACCTGGCGGTCGAGGTAGTTGACGGTGGTGGCAAAGAACAACATCGCGCAGATGGTCCAGCGATAGTTGCCGACGGCCTGGCCGACGCGATGGGCGTTGAGGGGCTCATTCAAATTCATGGCATCACTTTTTATTTTTGTTAGATAGGACATACGCAGTGTCATATGTCGTCGTACAACTACAACTTTTATAGCGGGCTCCCTACGCGCTGTCAATCTGAAAGATTGCGGTTTATTGAGGCATCAGGCGTATACGCAGAGACTCAACCAGGCACGGTTGTAGGATGACAAATACGAAACACCCGGCTCGGCGCTTTGCCCGGTACGTCATCAAGCAGGCCGAAAGGCTTCAGCCCGAGCTTCTCCAGCACCCGAATCGAGGCTGCGTGATCCGGTCGCACCAGCCCGAACACCGCGGGAAAATTCAGGGTTTCGAACGCCAGCACCAGCGCATCACGCCCCAGTTCGGTGGCGTAGCCCTGCCCCCAGGCCTCGACGGCAAAACGATAACCGAGGTTGATGCGCCGCTCGGTCAGGTAATGGAGCGGCGCTACACCGCCAAAGCCAATCAGGTGGTGCGGTGCTTCGATGCGCGCAATCGCCCACCAGCCGTACCCCTCGGCGGCCCACTGTTGCAGCCAGTGGTTGAGTAAGCGCTGGGCATCCTCAAGGCTGGCCATAGGGCCGGCGGGATTGAACAGGTTGGTCTGCGGATCGCCGAAGATCGCGAACAATCGCTGCACGTCGCTCGGCAATGGTTGACGGTAGACCAGCCTCGGGGCGCTGTCGGGCATTCTGATAATTCCTGGTTTGAAGCATGAAGTTCAATGCATCTGCAAAAAAACGCAATGAGTGGTGAATTATTTGGTGTCGACTTGTATCTGAACTGACAGAGCGGTGCCATTGCAACGATGGCACCTCCCCTGTTCAGTTTTAGAGTGGCCCGCATGAAATTACGTAAGAAAAGCGTCAAACCGATTGGATTAAAAGACATCACGATTGTCGACGATGCCAAGGTGCGCAAGGCGATCACCGCCGCCGCACTGGGCAACGCCATGGAGTGGTTCGACTTCGGCGTCTACGGCTTTGTCGCCTATGTGCTCGGCAAGGTGTTCTTCCCGGACGCATCGCCCAGCGTACAAATGATCGCGGCCTTGGGCACCTTCTCCGTGCCCTTCCTGATTCGCCCCCTGGGCGGCCTGTTCTTCGGCGCCCTGGGCGATAAATACGGACGGCAGAAAGTGCTCGCCGCCACCATTGTGATCATGTCCCTGAGCACCTTCGCCATCGGCCTGATTCCGAGTTACGCGTCGATTGGCATCTGGGCGCCGATCCTGTTGTTGCTGTGCAAAATGGCCCAGGGTTTCTCGGTGGGCGGTGAGTACACCGGTGCCTCGATCTTTGTCGCCGAATACGCGCCGGACCGTAAACGCGGATTCCTCGGCAGCTGGCTGGACTTCGGCTCCATCGCAGGCTTTGTGCTCGGCGCCGGTGTGGTTGTGCTGATCTCGACGATAGTCGGTGAAGCCGATTTCGAGGCCTGGGGCTGGCGTCTGCCGTTCTTCCTCGCCCTGCCCCTGGGCATGATCGGCCTGTACCTGCGTCATGCACTGGAAGAAACCCCGGCCTTCCAGCAGCACATGGACAAACTTGAACAAGGCGACCGCGAAGGCCTGACACATGGCCCCAAAGTATCGTTCAAAGAAGTCGCCACCCAGCACTGGCGCAGCCTGCTGACCTGCATCGGTATCGTCGCGGCCACCAACGTGACGTATTACATGCTGCTCACGTATATGCCGAGCTACCTCTCGCATAACCTGCATTACAAAGAAAACAGCGGCGTACTGATCATCATCGCGATCATGGTCGGCATGCTCTTCGTGCAACCGTTCATTGGTTTTGTCAGCGACAAGATCGGCCGCAAGCCCTTCATCATCGCCGGCAGCATCGGCCTGCTGTTGCTGGCCATCCCGGCGTTCATGCTGATTACCAGCGGCAAGATCGGCTTGATCTTCGCCGGCTTGCTGATCCTGGCCGTGGTGCTGAACTTCTACATCGGCGTCATGGCCTCGACCCTGCCGGCGATGTTTCCCACTCACCTGCGCTACAGTGCATTGGCGAGTGCGTTCAACGTTTCGGTATTGATCGCCGGCCTGACCCCGACCGCAGTGGCCTGGCTGGTGGAGAGCACCAACGACCTGTTCATGCCGGCTTACTACCTGATGGTGTTTGCCGTGGTCGGCCTGATCACCGGCCTGACCATGAAGGAAACCGCCAACAAGCCGTTGCGCGGCGCGGCGCCGGCAGCCTCGGACATGGAAGAAGCCAAGGAGATACTGCAAGAGCACCACGATAATATCGAGCAGAAGATCGAAGACATCGACGCCGAAATTGCCGCACTCGAAGCCAAGCGCCAGAACCTGGTGCAGCAGCATCCGCGCATTAACTAAACCGGACCGTGCGTGGTGGCTCGCGCCACCACGCCATTGGAGTGCTCAGCATGATTCCAAGCGTCACCGCAGCACACTCGTTACTCAGCGCCGCTGAACGCGCGGCCATCGCCGAAATCGAAGCCACCACCAGCATTCTGCAACTGGTCACCCGCCTGACCGGCATGCGCTTCGCCGGGATCGCCAAATTCACCGACCTGGAATGGGTGGTGTGTGCGGCCCATGACCCGCTGCACATGGGCATTCATGTCGATGACGTACTCGACCTGGAAACCACCTTGTGCAGTGAGTTCTGCATCAACCCGCAAGCCCTGTTCATCCCCAAAGTCAGCCAGAATGGACGCTTTGCCACGCGCCCGGTGGTCAAGCAATACGCCATCGAGAGCTACGCCGGCGCGCCGATCTTCCTGCCCGACGGCCGGCTGTTCGGCGCGCTGTGTGCGCTGGATTCGCAGTCGATGCTATTCGACGACCCCAACCTGCCGGAAACGCTCAGCCTGTTTGCGCGGCTGATTGGCTGTATTTTCTTCGCTAATTTGACCGCGGCTGATCAGTGATTTTGCCGCGCAGCGTGGCCATGTCACGCTTGGGCGGCGCACCGAACAGTCGGCTGTACTCGCGACTGAACTGTGACGGGCTTTCATAACCGACCTTGAACGCGGCGCTGGAGACATCCTGATGCTCATTCAACATCAAGCGCCGCGCCTCGTTCAGGCGTAACCACTTCTGATACTGCAACGGGCTCATCGCCGTCAGCTGGCGAAAGTGATGGTGAAAGGTCGCTGCGCTCATTTGCACGCGTGCCGCCAAATCCTCCACGCGCAACGGCGCGTCGTAATTGAGCTTCAGCCAATCGATCGCCTTGGCAATCCGATAGCCCTGCCCGTCCACGGCGCAGATCTGGCGCAGTCGACCGGCTTGATCGCTCTGCAACAGCCGGTAGTGGATCTCGCGCTGAATCAAGGGCGCGAGCACCGCTATCGCCTCAGGCTCATCCAGCAACGCAACCAGGCGTGCAAACGCCGCCAGCATGCCTTCGGTGACAGTGCCGATGCCAACCCCTTTCATCACCGCCCGTTGACGGGTCGGCGGCACCTCACTCTGGGCGATCAACTCGGCCAGGATGCGCAGGTCCAGCTTGAAGGTCAGCCCCAGGCAAGGTTTCCCTGGGCTGGCGGCGAGCACCTCTGAATTGGCGGGAATGTCCAGCGAGGTCAGCAGAAATCGCGACGGGTCGTACGGGTAACCCTCGCCACCGACCCACAGCTGCTTCTCGCCCTGAGCGACCAACACGACGCAGGGCTCGACCATGCACACCACCGGCGTCGCCGGCTGCTCACGCCGATAAAAACCCAGGCCGGGAATGGGCATGGGGTAGTCGCCGGGCGTTGAAACCCGCGAACCAATGGCCTGGATCAGCGCGTCCAGGGGCGATGGAGTGATGTTCATAACGGGCTCTGTCCGGTCTTCAGTGAACTTTACCTCGGGTCGCACCTGAGCGTCCTCGGCAGGTGGCAAGACTCAGAGGATCAGGCAAGTAATCCAGTGGAACGCACTACAGAAGCCCCACCCCCAGCGGGAAAATGAGTGCACCAACCTCCTCAAGGATCACTGCATGAAACGCCTCTTGCTTGCCCTGTGTGTGCTGGTCACGTCTTTTTCTTCATTGGGAGCCGATATGTCCAACGGTGCTGACAACTTCTACACAAGCGACAAGGTGACGGTACAAAAAGTCACCTTCAACAACCAATACGGCATGCTCGTTGCGGGCAATCTGTTCACCCCCAAGGGCCTTGCCTCGGGCTCAAAACACGCCGCAATCATCGTCGGCCACCCGATGGGCGCCGTTAAAGAACAGAGCGCCAACCTCTACGCGACAAAAATGGCCGAACAAGGCTTCGTCACCCTGTCACTCGACCTGCCGTTCTGGGGTGAAAGCGCAGGCCAGCCGCGCAACGCGGTGCTGCCCGACCTCTACACCGAAGCCTTCAGCGCTGCCGTGGATTACCTCGGTACTCGCCCACTAGTGGACCGTGAACGCATCGGCATTCTCGGCATCTGTGGCAGTGGCAGCTTCGCCATCGCCGCCGCCAAGATCGACCCACGCCTCAAGGCGATCGCCACGGTCAGCATGTATGACATGGGGGCGGCCAATCGCAACGGCCTCAAGCATGGGGTAACGCTGGCGCAACGCCAACAACTGCTTCTGCAGGCGGCCAACCAGCGCTATGTGGAATTCCAGGGCGGTGACACCGCCTACACCGGCGGTACCCCGTTGACCCTCACCGGCGATGCGGTGGGTGATGAGTTCTTCGACTTCTACCGCACCCCGCGCGGCGAATTTACCCCGGCCGGTGCGTCGCCGCAAACGACCACCCGGCCGACGCTGACCAGCAACGTGAAGTTCATGAATTTCTACCCGTTCAACGACATCGAGACGCTCTCCCCGCGCCCGCTGCTGTTGATTACCGGCGCTGACGCCCACTCCCGCGAGTTCAGCGAAGACGCCTACCGGCGTGCGGCCGAGCCCAAGGAATTGGTGATTATCCCGGGTGCCGGCCATGTGGATCTGTACGACCGCGTCGACCTGATCCCATTCGCCACGCTCACCCGCTTTTTCAAAGGTAACTTGAAGTAATGTCCGCTAACACTCATACGCACAGCTGGGGTGCCGTGTTCGCGATGTCACTGGCGGCATTCGCGCTGGTGGCCTCTGAATTCATGCCCGTAAGCCTGCTCACGCCGCTGGCGAGCGACTTGCACATCTCGGAAGGCCAGGCTGGCCAGGGCATTTCGGTTTCCGGGCTGTTCGCCTTGCTCACCAGCCTGATCATCGCTGCCGTTGCGGCGAAGGTTGAACGCAAACGCCTGCTGCTGGCGCTGACCGCGCTGATGACTGTGTCCGGCACCGTGGTGGCGTTAGCGCCGAACTACCTGACATTCATGCTCGGTCGCGCGCTGATCGGCGTGGCCATTGGCGGCTTCTGGTCATTATCGGCCGCTACCGCGATGCGCCTGGTGCCATTGGCACAGGTGCCGCGCGCGCTGGCGATCGTCAACGGCGGTAACGCGCTGGCGACGGTGATTGCGGCACCATTGGGCAGCTTTCTGGGCGGGCTGATCGGCTGGCGTGGCGCGTTCTTTTGCGTCATCCCGGTCGCCGTTGTGGCCGGCGCCTGGCTGCTGGTGAGCCTGCCTTCGCTGAAGAACGATGACAGGCGCACGACCCGCAATGTGTTTCGCCTGATGAAGAATGCCCGCGTAGCCCTGGGCATGCTGGCCGCCAGTGTGTTTTTTATGGGCCAGTTCATGCTGTTCACTTACCTGCGCCCGTTCCTGGAAACGGTGACTCAGGTCAGTCTTCCCATGCTCTCGCTGATGTTGCTGGTGCTCGGCCTGGCCGGGCTTGCCGGGACGTTCCTGATTGAGCGCTTTCTGAACAACCGCCTGTACCAGGCGCTGACGGCCATTCCATTATTGATGGCAGCGATTGCCCTGGCGCTGGTGGCATGGGGCAGTTCGCCGGCGGCGACCATGCTGTTGCTCGGCGTCTGGGGCCTGGTTGCCACCGCCGCGCCGGTGGGCTGGTGGACCTGGCTGTCGCGGGTCCTGTCTGACGATGCCGAGGCCGGAGGCGGACTGATGGTGGCGATTATCCAGTTGGCGATTGCCTGCGGCGCCACGCTCGGCGGTGTGGTGTTCGACCTGAGTGGCTACCGGGCGACCTTTGAACTGAGCGCGGGGTTGCTGGGTGTCGCCGGCCTGCTGGCTTACCTGAGCTCACGGCGGCTTACGGTGGCACGTGTGGCAACGCGCACTACCTGAAAAACTGACTCGGCGTCTTGCCAAACTGTTTCTTGAACATGCTGGTAAAGGCGCTCGGGCTTTCGTAGCCCAACTCGATGGCGACATCAATAATCTTCTCCCCCACCGCAATGCGCTCCAACGCCAGCAGCAACCTGGCCTGTTGGCGCCACTGGCCGAAGGTCAGGCCGGTTTCCTTGCGGAACAGGCGCTGGATGGTCTTCTGGTCCAGGTCGAGGCGCTCACTCCAATCAGCGACCGTCGACGCATCGCCAGGGTCGTGTTGCAGCGCCTGGCAAACGCGGTTGATCCGTGGGTCGGCGGGCTGTGGCAGCGACAGGGGCAACGCCGGAAGAATCGCCAGCTCATCGAGAATCAGGTGCATGATCCTCGCGTCACGCGAATCCTCGGCATACGGCGGCTTCAAACTCACCGACGCCTTGATCAGCTCGCTCAGCAACGGTGAGATACTCACCGCCTTGGTCTCGGTCGGCAGGTTCGGGAAGGCATCGGGCCGCACAAACACACTGCGCATTTTCAGTGTGCCCACGCAGCGCAAAGAGTGAACTTGCCCGCTGGGCATCCAGAAGCCGCGACTGGACGGCACGGTCCACTGGTTCTGCGCCGAATGCACCACCATCACGCCCTCGATGGCGTACAGCAGTTGATGCTTTTCGTGGCGATGCTCGGGTATCACCCAATTCTCGGGATAATCAGTGGCGGAACTGATGACAGCCCAGTCGCCCTCGTCGATCTCCTGCAGAAATAAATCCAGTGGTTTGATCATTTCGCCCTTTTTGCGACAGTTGCCTCCCGAATTTCGTGAGACAGGCATTTTTGTCGAATCTAGCATAAACGCCGAAACAATTAGAAATGGACAGCCGGCATCGTACTGGCTGCCCCTGTTCGCTGCCTTGTATGGAATGCCTGCATGTCGACCCTGACCGCGTCACCCGCCGCTGCAACCACTGCGCCCCAAATAAGCCCGCTGGTCATGCGCGTTCTCGGCGCCTGCGCCCTGGCGCACATGATCAATGACCTGATCCAGGCCGTGCTGCCGTCGATTTACCCGATGCTCAAAGCCAATTACGGGCTGAGCTTCACCCAGGTGGGCCTGATCACCCTCACCTTCCAACTGACCGCCTCCCTGCTGCAACCCTGGATCGGCTACCACACCGACCGCCATCCCAAACCCTGGCTGCTGCCGGCGGGCATGGTGTGCACCCTGATCGGCATTCTGATGCTGGCGTTTGTCGGCACGTTCCCGGCGATATTGCTGGCGGCGGCGCTGGTCGGCGTCGGCTCGTCGACCTTTCACCCGGAAACCTCCCGCGTGGCCCGTCTGGCCTCCGGCGGCCGCTACGGCCTGGCGCAATCGACCTTCCAGGTCGGCGGCAACACCGGCAGCGCTTTCGGCCCGTTGCTCGCCGCGGCGATCATCATTCCCTACGGCCAAAGCCACATCGCCTGGTTCGGGCTGTTCGCGGTGTTTGCGATTCTGGTGCTGTATGGCTTGAGCCGCTGGTACCGCCACCACCTCAACCTGTTCAAGCTCAAGCAAGGCGGTAAAGCCACACACGGCTTGTCCAAAGGCCGCGTGACGTTTGCCCTGGTGGTGCTGGCGCTGCTGGTGTTCTCCAAGTACTTCTACATGACCAGCCTGACCAGCTACTTCACCTTCTACCTGATCGAGAAGTTCCAGCTGTCGGTGGCCAGTTCGCAGATGTACCTGTTCCTGTTCCTTGGCGCGGTAGCGGTCGGCACCTTCGCCGGTGGCCCGATTGGCGACAAGATCGGCCGCAAGAAAGTCATCTGGTTCTCGATCCTCGGCGCCGCGCCCTTCACCCTGGCGCTGCCTTATGTCGACCTGTTCTGGACCGCCGTGCTCAGCGTGGTGATCGGCTTTATCATCGCCTCGGCCTTCTCCGCCATCGTGGTGTTCGCCCAGGAACTGGTGCCGGGCAATGTCGGGATGATCGCCGGGATCTTCTTCGGCCTGATGTTCGGTTTCAGCGGGATTGGCGCCGCATTGCTGGGCTTGCTCGCCGATAACCATGGCATCGAGTACGTCTACAAGATCTGCTCGTTTCTGCCACTGGCGGGCATCCTCACGATCTTGCTGCCCTCGACCAAAGGCGTCTGACCGGCCGATCATCGGCTGGCTGTGTGCCATTACCCAGAATGCTCTGAAAAACCTGCGTGTGCGCTTACAATCCCGATTTTTAAGCGCACACCCAGGCAGCCCGGCACGACATGACGCTAGACCCTCCTACGATTCTGACTCTGACCATCGCGTTGGCCGCCGCTGCCGCGTTGTACCTGGCCATTGAATGGCGCAGCGTGCGCGAATCTTCCCTGCTGTTCTGGGCTGCAGGTTTTGCGACCATCAGCGTCGGCTCTACCCTGGCGTTGCTACGCGGCAGTGGCCTGTTGATGATCGGCATCTGGTTCGCCAACGGCTTACTGGTGACCGCGCACTTTTTGTTCCTGCTCGGCGTGGCGCGTTTTACCCAGGCGCGCCTTTCACCGCTATGGCTATTGATGTTGCTGGTGTGGCTGGGAATGCTGATGCTGCCGGTCGAGCTGCCATGGTCCAAAGCCATGCTGGCGGTGCAGTCGCTGCTGGTGGCAGTGCCGACCCTGCGCGCCAGCTTTCTGCTGCGCCCGCACGGCAAATCACTCAGCATCGGCGCGGTGCAGTTGCGCTATGTGCTGCTGATCCATGGCACGTTTTATGTGGCCAAAGCGTTGTCGGTACTGATCCCAGGCACACTGATTGACCTGACCGCCTTCAAGGGCGAAATCATCCAGGTGTCCCTGGTGGAAGGTGCGATGGCGATCATGCTGATCGCGCTGTCGATGACCGGCTCCGAACGCTACCGCCGCGAGCAGCAGATTGCCCGCCTTGCAGCCCGCGACCCACTGACGGCACTGTTCAACCGGCGCGCCCTGGACTTGCAGGCACCGCGCCTGCTGGCCCAGGTCTCACGCGCCCAGCCGGGCGCTGTATTGTTGATCGACATCGACAATTTCAAGCTGGTCAACGACCTCTATGGGCATACCGCCGGTGACCGCTTGTTGGTCGCCCTGAGCGAAATGATTCGCGCCGTGGTGCCCCAGGGCGCGTTGGCGGCACGCCTGGGTGGCGATGAGTTTGTGATCCTGCTGAATCAGGCCTCGACTGCGCAGATCGTCGACCTCGGCAGCCGACTGCGCGAACAGTTCCAGCGACTCGCCGCGCAGAGCTTCAGTACGCCGGTACCGGTGACCTTGAGCATAGGCGCGGACCTGTTCGACCAGCCGCCGCTGAACTTATCGGCCCTGATCGAACAAAGTGACGCCACACTCTACGAAACCAAGCGCGGCGGGCGGGACAGCATGCGGCTGGTGGACCGCACCGGCGCTTTCGGCGAGAGGTCGTAATGCACCGCCACACTGCGCCGACCACGCCTTATCAGCTGATCGCCAAAGACAATGACCAGGCGCAGCTAAACCCTTGAGCCCTTGCCTATGGCAGGTTGTTTGTGTGGCAAGCCTGCTCGCCACCCTAAGCTCGCTCATCCCAACCTCAAGACCACCTGGGCAGCGAGCCCGAAGAGGCAGGCAACACCCACTGCATAGGCCAGCGTGCGCCAGGGCTGCAGCCCTGCCAGATACGTCACCGTGTGCGCCAATCGGGCCAGGGTAAACAGGCCAAATAGCCAGCCCGTGACACCCGGGGAACTGCCCAGCGCCACGCACAATCCACCCAACACAAAAAACAGCGGGATGTTTTCCAGGTCATTGGCCCATGCCCGTTGCGCCCTGGCGACTTGCGACAATTCCCGGGGCTGCACCCTGCGCCCGAAGAACGCCGCATCTTCACGATGAGTGAACGCCCGCCGCCGAATCCGCCAAAAACCCTGGTAGCAGGAAATTGCAAACATCTTCAGGCACAACACCAGCACGCAGCCTGCGTAGATAGCCAGCAGGTCATTCATCGCGGGCCCCATTAACGACGATATAAAGCAACGGCCCCACCGAAACAAAGACTGCCGTCAGCGCGAAATACGGCAGCACAGACACCACTGACCGCCCGCGCCCACGCGCATCCCGATACATCCATATACACGCCAGCACTGCCATCAGGTACAGGTCGATCACCACCTGCGCGGTGTCCGGCCGCGACATCAATTGCCGTCCGAAGGCCAGCAGTGATTGCTCGGCGGTGAGCATCGTCGCCAGCGTATAGAGTGAAAATCCAACTAACCCAACCAGGGCAATAGAGGGTCTGTGCATGGTCTCGTCCTTGAAGTGAATGAAGCGCACGATAGTGATAAGGTCTTGGCCCTCGCAATGACCTCACAGGTTATGAACCCGCCATGGACACCACTGCCGGCGAACAGCTGCGCCAACTGCGTCGCCACGCCAAGCTGAGCCAACTGGACCTGGCCTTGATCACCGGGGTTTCGCAACGCCACCTCAGTTACCTCGAAACCGGCCGCGCCAAGCCGAGCCCGGGCACGCTGCACAATTTATTGACCGCGCTGGATGTGCCGCTTGAGCAGTGCAATCGCGTGTTCCTCGCCGCCGGTTACGCGCCGCGCTACACCGCCACCCCACTCGCCTCACCGGCCATGGCCGCGATTCGCGAAGCCGTCAGCCATGTGTTGCACGCCAATAACCCGGCCCCGGCGATTCTGCTGGGCAGCGAGTGGCAAGTGCTGGCGGCGAATGCCAGTACCGGCGTTCTGTTTGAACGGGTGGGGCTTGAACCGGATGCGGCAGACGGGCTGAACCTGCTGACCACGCTGCTGCAAACCGGCGGCTTGGGCGACCACCTGATCAACGCCGAAGAGATCCGCACGCTTGCCTGGCAACGCGCCAGTCGTGAGGCGCTGGGCAATCCTGAATTGGCGCGGTTATTAGCGAGTCTGCCGACGCCCGCCAACACCGAACCGCCCGAACACATGCCGCCATTGGTGCTGACGCGTATCCGCTCACCCGACGGCGAGCTGAACTTTCTGTCGACCTTCACCACCTTCGGCATGCCTCAGGACATCACCCTCACCTCGCTGCGTATCGAGCACCTGATTCCGGCTGACGAGCCCACGTGGCAAGTGATGCGCGCCGCCTACGCGGACTATACGGCGCTGGTTTTGTGAAATATCTGTCCGTAGACTGCCGCCATACCTCCCACTTGAAGGCGGCGAAAAAAACGTGATGCAAGTTACCGAAGTCTCCATTGCCCAATTGCGCGCGGCGCTTGAAGCCGGCCAGACCACTGCCGTTGAACTGGTAAACGCCTACCTGGCGCGGATTGATGCCTATGACGGCCCGCAGACCACCACCGCGTTGAACGCCGTCGTCGTGCGCAACCCCGAGGCCCTTAAAGAAGCCGAGGCGTCCGACGCACGCCGGGCGCAGGGCAAAACCCTGGGGCCATTGGACGGCATTCCCTACACCGCCAAAGACAGCTACCTGGTCAAGGGCCTGACGGCCGCATCCGGCAGCCCGGCGTTTGCCAAGCTGGTTGCACAGCGCGACGCCTTCACCATCGAACGCCTGCGTGCGGGCGGCGCCATCTGCCTGGGCAAGACCAATATGCCGCCGATGGCCAATGGTGGAATGCAACGTGGGGTCTATGGGCGCGCCGAAAGCCCGTATAACGCCGACTACCTCACCGCGCCATTCGCTTCCGGCTCGTCCAACGGCGCCGGCACCGCCACGGCGGCCAGCTTCGCGGCATTCGGCGTGGCGGAAGAAACCTGGTCAAGCGGGCGTGGCCCGGCGTCCAACAATGGCCTGTGCGCCTACACCCCTTCTCGTGGGGTGATTTCGGTGCGCGGCAACTGGCCGTTGACCCCGACCATGGACGTCGTGGTGCCGTATGCGCGCACCATGGCCGACCTGCTGGAAGTGCTCGACGTGGTGGTCGCCGAAGACCCCGACACCCGTGGCGACCTGTGGCGCCTGCAACCCTGGGTGCCGATCCCGAGCGTGGCCTCGGTGCGCCCGGCGTCATACGCCGAACTGGCCGTCAATAGCGAGGCCCTGGCCGGTAAACGTTTCGGTGTGCCGCGCATGTACATCAACGCTGACCCCGAGGCCGGCACCAGCGAAAAACCCGGAATCGGCGGGCCGACCGGGCAAAAGATCAACACCCGGGACAGCGTCATCGACCTGTGGCATGCCGCACGCCAGGCACTGGAAGCCGCCGGTGCCGAAGTCATCGAGGTGGACTTCCCGCTGGTGTCCAATTGCGAAGGCGACCGCCCCGGCGCGCCGACGGTGTTTACCCGCGGCCTGGTGTCCAAGGCATTCCTGCACGATGAATTGTGGGAACTGTCGGCCTGGGCCTTCGATGACTTCCTGCGCGCCAACGGCGACCCCGCGCTGAACCGCCTGGCGGACGTCGATGGGCCGCAGATCTTCCCCCATGACCCGGGCACCTTGCCCAACCGTGAAGATGACCTGGCCGCCGGCATGGACGAATACGTGCGCATGGCCGAACGCGGCATTACGCCATGGAACGAGATCAGCACCGTGCCGGATGGCCTGCGTGGCCTGGAGCAGACCCGGCGCCTGGACCTGGAAGACTGGATGGACAACCTGGGCCTCGACGCCGTGCTGTTCCCGACCGTGGCCGATGTGGGCCCGGCCGACGCCGACGTGAATGAAGCCAGTGCCGACATCGCCTGGAGCAATGGCGTCTGGGTCGCCAACGGCAACCTCGCCATCCGCCACCTGGGCGTGCCCACCGTCACCGTACCGATGGGCGTGATGGCCGATATCGGCATGCCGGTCGGCCTGACCTTTGCCGGGCGGGCATACGATGACTCGGCGCTGCTGAGCTTTGCCAGCGCGTATGAAGCCACCGGCAGCAAACGCCTGATTCCGCCGCGCACACCGCCGCTGTAGAAATTGTGGGGGCTGGCTGTGTTTCAGATCAAGCCATGTAGCGCCGCAACGGCCTGAACGCGATCAACCTGGAGGAGCGGGCTTGCTCGCGAAAGCGGAGTGTCAGGCGATGCATCAGGTGACTGGCAGACTGTCTTCGCGAGCAAGCCCGCTCCCACATTTTGACTGTATTTCAAGTCGAGCTCGGTGGGAGCTGTGTTTTAGATCAGGGCATGTAGCGCCGCAACGGCCTGAACGCGATCAACCTGGGGGAGCGGGCTTGCTCGCGAAAGCGAAGTGTCAGGTGATGCATCAGGTGACTGGCACACCGTCTTCGCGAGCAAGCCCGCTCCCACACTTTGACTGTATTTCAAGTCGAGTTCGGTGGGAGCTGTGTTTTAGATCAGGGCATGCAGTGCCACTACGGCCTGAACGCGATCAACCTGTGGGAGCGGGCTTGCTCGCGAAAGCGGAGTGTCAGGTGATGCATCAGGTGACTGGCAGACCGTCTTCGCGAGCAAGCCTGCTCCCACATTTTGACTGTATTTCAAGTCGAGCTCGGTGGGAGCTGTGTTTTAGATCAGGGCATGCAGCGCCGCAACGGCCTGAACGCGATCAACCTGGGGGAGCGGGCTTGCTCGCGA
>NZ_LXJP01000075.1:0-30143 GCF_001728855.1 Pseudomonas sp. AP19
ATAGCCGCCGTTACCGCAGCAACGGATATGTACTCAATCTCCCTAACCCCTCACAGGCTTAAAGCAACACAAAGAGTTGCGTAGATACCTATGGCCATCGCAGGCAAGCCAGCGCCCACACGTGTTCAGTGCTCACACCACATTGGCGCCACCGGCGATGCGTTTGAGCCCCACCACCATCAACCCCGCCCCAACGCCCATCGCCACCATCAGCAGCGGGTACGACACCCACCAGGGCGTACCCGCTGTCATCATGCTGAACTCCGACATACCACCGACGCTGGCAATCAGGTTGAGCGGCAGGAACACCACGTTGATCAACGTCAGCTTGCGCAGCAGGTTGTTCATGCTGTTGTTCATCAGGTTGCCACGCGCGTCGATCAACCCGGAAAACACATTGGAGTAGATCTCCGCCTGCTTGTAGCACTGGTGGTTCTCAATGATCAGGTCATCGATCAGCCCCAGGACCTCGGCGCTGAAATGTTCCTTTTCCCCGTGGTTGCGCAACCGCGACAGCACCGCGCCGTTGCTGTGCAGCGCGTTGATGTAATAGATCAGGCTCTCACTGAGGTTGAACATTTGCATCAGGTGATGGTTGCTCATCGACGCGTTGAACTGTTGTTGCAACTCACGCGCCACCAACTTGATCACCTTGAGGTGGCCCAGGTAGTGATGGATGTTGTTGAGCAACAGATCGAGCAGCACGTCCAGCGGCGTGTGCAGCGGGCGGCGAGCGCCAAGCCCGGACAGCGGGGTTTCATCGGTGGCAATCACCAGCAGGCGGCCCGGCGAAAACAACAGGCCGCAGGACGCCACTTCAAACATCAGGTTGCCACCGCCGGCGTATTTCTCCGGGCGTTTCCAGATCAGGAACAGGTAGTCGGGGTGAAATTCAATACGCGAGACTTCATCCGGGTCGAGCGCCGAGGCCAGGGCGTGTTCGTCGAGTTTGTGGTGGTCGCGCAGCCATTCGCGTTCGGCAACATCCGGGTTGTTGAACAGCATGATCGGCGCGTCGTCCCTGTCGCCTTTGCGCAGCTTGCCGTCGGTCAGTTCAAAACGCTGAATCATGGCGTGTCACCACACCTGGCCCTGGCGTTTCAACTCCAGGCGCCTTACAAACTCTTCCAGCACCAGCGCATACAGGTCGTCTTGCAAGTAGGCATCTTCGATACCGGCATCCATATTGGGGTTGTCGTTGACCTCGATCACCACCACCTTGTCACCGGATTGCTTGAGGTCGACGCCGTAGAGGCCATCGCCGATCAGGTTGGCGGTCTTGACGGCCAGTTCCACCACCGCCTTGGGCGCTTCGTGGACCGCCAGGGTACGGCATTCGCCGTTGATGTCCTGGCCGATGGCCTTGTGGTTGTAGATTTGCCAATGGCCCTTGGACATGAAGTATTGGCAGGCAAAGATCGGCTTGCGGTTAAGGACGCCAATGCGCCAGTCGTACTCGGTGTAGAAAAACTCCTGGGCCAGTAACAACACCGAATGTTCAAACAACTCGGCGGTGGCCTTGAGCAAGGCGGCCTGGCTTTCAACCTTGATCACGCCCCGCGAGAAGCAACCGTCGGGAATCTTCAACACCAGCGGGAAGCCGAGGCGTTCGCCGACCCGCTCGAAATCTTCCGGTCGCTCCTTGTAGAGAATTTCGGTGGCGGGCATGCCCAGTTGATGGCTGTTGAGCAGGTCGGTGAGGTAGACCTTGTTGGTACAGCGCAGGATTGACGCCGGGTCATCCATCACCACCAGGCCTTCGCTTTCGGCTTTCTTGGCAAAACGGTAGGTGTGGTTGTCGACGCTGGTGGTCTCACGGATCAGCAAGGCGTCGTATTCGGCGAGGCGCGAATAGTCCTTGCGCTCGATCAGCTCCACATCAATGCCCAGGCCCTTGCCGACCCGCACGAAATTCTCCAGCGCCCTGGCGTTCGACGGCGGCAATTGTTCCTGGGGATCATGCAGAATGGCCAGGTCATAGCGGGCCAATCGACGTGAGCGCGGCTGGCGCCAGATCTTGCGACTGAAGTTGTCGAGGGCGTGGGCGAACTGGTCTTCCTGGTCGTCGCGTAACTTGTGCAAGACGCCGGATTTCACCCCCTCGATATGCCAGCCGTTATTCTTGCGAAACTCAACTAACAAGATCGGGCATGGAAACGTTTCAAACAACTGACGGGCCAACTCCTGCAGCGGTTCTATATTGGTTCGGCCAAAGTACAGTGTCAGGGTAAAGCCTTCGGTATTGCTGTAGAGGTGATGATTCAAGGCTTTATCGAGGGTTTTATCCAAGTCATCCAGGGACAAGCCATACAGCGACTTCTTGGTCAGTTCGCTGATGGTACGCACCGAGGGAATCACCTTGTGCCCTCGTGCTTCGGCCAGCAACGAGCAGTAATAACCGTGCCCCAGGTACTTGTAGCTGCGGCACAGGTTGATGACCTGCACGCGCTTGCCCGTTTCGCTCTCGCGGGTTTGTTCGAGGTATTCCTGGGCCGTGACGATGTCTTCGCTGGGGAAGTAGGAGGCCCAATCTTCCTTGCGCTCGACAATAATCACGACTTGACTGGAACCTTTAAGAGGTGCGGAAAAATAACCGTTGGAAGTTATTGTCGCCGCGACGGTTTGCTCGGATACTTCACGCCAATGACTGTGTACCGCCGACATAATATTTGATCCGCTTTAGAGAACTCGACCTTTTCTATTAAGCACGATCTTTTAGAGAAGTCCCGTTTCGTTACGCAACTTTTACGGCGGTCATATGGCTCTTTCCTTTCGCGTTGCAACCCCCGCTGATGTGCCCGAATTGGTGGCACTGGAACAGCATTGTTTCACCACTGACCGGCTGTCACCGCGCAGTTTCCAGTGGATGGTCAGCCGCGCCCATGGCCAGTTGCTGGTCGCGGAAAATGACCAGCAATTGCTCGGTTATGCGCTGGTGCTGTTCCATCGCGGCACCTCGCTGGCGCGGCTCTACTCCATCGCGATCGCCGAGCACGCACGGGGCACGGGCCTGGGCAAGCAGTTGCTGACACGCATTGAAGCCTGCGCCGTGGCGCATGATTGCGCTTACCTGCGCCTGGAAGTGCGCACCGACAACCCCGGCGCCCTCGCCCTGTATGAACGCAATGGCTACCGGCGCTTTGCCCTGATCAACGACTATTACGAAGACCACACGGCGGCCATTCGCCTGGAAAAACGCATTCTGCAGCACCAGGTCGCACGTCCGCAGAGCGTGCCGTACTACCAGCAGACCACCGACTTCACCTGCGGCGCCGCCTGCCTGTTGATGGCCATGGGCGCGCTGGTGCCCAATCGCCAGGCACAGCGCCGTGAAGAGCTGCAAATCTGGCGCGAAGCGACCACCGTGTTCATGACCGCAGGCCATGGCGGCTGCAGCCCGCAAGGTTTGGCACTGGCGGCCTGGCGCCGCGGGTTCAAGGTGCGCATGCAGGTGAATGTACGCGGGCCGCTGTTTCTCGACGGCGTGCGCGACCAGCATAAAAAGGGCGTCATGCGCCTGGTCCACGAGGCGTTTGAGGAAGAACTGGCAGGCAGTGATGTCGAGCAGGTGCTCGGTGGCGCGCTGGATTTACCTCAGGTATTGCAGGACGGCGGACAGCCACTGGTGTTGATCAGCAGCTACCGCCTCACCCGCTCCAAATCGCCCCATTGGGTGATGGTCACCGATTGCGACGCAGATTTCGTTTACCTGCACGACCCGGACGTAGACCACAGCCAGCATCGCCAGCCCCTGGACTGCCAGCACCTGCCGGTCAGCCATGGGGAGTTCGAACGAATGTGCCGCTTCGGCAATAACAAATTGCGTGCGGCGGTGGTGCTCTTCAAGCCACTTGCTTGATCCCGGCCTTGGCTTCCAGCGCGCGTACCAGCGGCAACACGCGTTTGCCGAAGTACTCGACTTCCTCCTGGAAATGCAGGAAGCCGGCCAGCACCAGGTCCACGCCCACGGCCTTGAGCGCGACGATGCGCTCGGCAATTTGCTGCGGGGTGCCGATCAGGTTGGTCTTGAAACCGTCGTTGTACTGCACCAGGTCTTCAAAGCTGGACTTGGCCCAGTTGCCCTCACCTTCCGGCGAGGCCTTGCCGGCCTGCTTGGCGGCATCACCAAACGCATTCACCGCTTCGGGGTCGGCCTTGTCGATGATTTCTGCGAGCACCGCGCGGGCTTCTTCCTCGGTGTCGCGGGCGATCACAAAGGCGTTCACACCGACTTTGACCGCATGATTATTCGCCGCGGCCTTGGTGCGAATGTCGTCCACCTGGGCCTTGATGCCTTCCGGCGTGTTGCCGTTGGTGAAGTACCAGTCCGACACGCGCGCGGCCATGTCCCGCGCGGCCCGCGAGCTGCCGCCCTGGAAGACTTCGGGCTGGCCCAATGGCTTGGGTTTGAGGGTGTAGTTGTTGAAGCGGTAGAAATCGCCCTTGAAGGTGAAATCGTCCTGGCTCCAGATGCCTTTCAGCGCGCGGATAAATTCCTCGGAACGGCGATAGCGCTCATCGTGCTCCAGCCACGGCTCACCGATAGCCTGGAATTCGCCCTTGAACCAGCCGCTGACGATATTCACCGCGATACGGCCGTTGGTGAGCTGGTCGATAGTCGCCAGTTGCTTGGCTGCCAGTGCCGGCTGCCACGGGCCGGGCAAGATCGCGGCGATGACCTTGAGCGTGGTGGTGGCCGCCAGCAGCGCATGGCTGAACGCTACGGACTCATGCTGGTTCTCGGCGCCGTAGCCGGCGGTGAAGCGAATTTGCGTCAGGCCGTATTCAAAGCCTGCCGCTTCGGCCAACTGCGCCAGTTTGCGGTTGTAGTCGATGCCCCAATGGGTGCGTTGTTCGATCTTGCTCACCACTAACCCACCGCTGACGTTGGGCACCCAGTAGGCAAATTTCACGGCTTGCTGACTCATCTAGCGGTACCTCGCACAAAGGGATGTACCCAAGGGTTGAGCAGCAAGCGTGCCAGGCCATGGCAAACGCCCTGGCCATGGGCATTGCGGCAAGCAACCCGGCACCGGCTCGCTGGGCAGTTGCTGTCAGGGAGCGCACCGGTTTGTCGAAACACTGTTGCTGGAGCAACAGTGGAAAGCGCTCTTTGCCCCAAAACACGGGCTGAAGAGCCCGGCACGGACTGTGCAATCACCGAACCACTTGATCACTGCCCAGGAGCCGTACCCCATGACCGAGCAACACGTCATCAACCCGCTGTCCATCGGCGTCGATTACCCCACCCTGGCCGCACGTTTTCGGCCGATCTTCCAGCGTATCGCCGACGGCGCAGTGGCGCGTGAGCACAGCCGCACCCTGCCCCATGAGCCGATTCAATGGCTCAAGGAAGCCGGCTTTGGCGCGGTGCGGGTGCCGCTGGAATACGGCGGTGGGGGGGCGTCCCTGCCGCAGTTGTTCGAACTGCTGATTGAACTGGCCGCCGCTGACTCCAACGTGCCCCAGGCCCTGCGCGGCCACTTCGCGTTTGCCGAAGATCGCCTGAATGCGCCACCGAGCGCGGGCCGCGACCTGTGGTTCAAGCGTTTTGTCGATGGCGATATCGTCGGCTGCGCCTGGACGGAAATTGGTAATGTCGCGATCGGCGACGTCGTCACCCAGGTCAGCCCCGACGGTGACACATGGAAACTCAACGGCGAAAAGTTCTACAGCACCGGCAGCATTTTCTCCGACTGGATTGACGTATATGCCCAGCGCAGCGACACCGGTGGCGACGTGATTGCCGCCACCCGCACGCGCCAACCCGGCGTGGTGCAAAGCGATGACTGGGACGGCTTCGGCCAGCGCACCACTGGCAGTGGCACCACACGCTTTACCGACGCCGTCGTCGACGCGGAAAACCTCATCGATTTTGCCACCCGTTTCAAATACCAGACGGCGTTCTACCAGTTAGTGCTGCTGGCGACCCTGGCCGGCATTGGCCGCGCCGCGCTCAACGACGTGGCGCATCAGGTGCGCAATCGCAAACGCATTTACAGCCATGGCAATGCCGCCCACGTCAGCCAGGATGCGCAGATTCAACAGGTCGTCGGTGAGGTGGCCGCCCGCGTGTACGCCGCTGAAGCCTGCGCGCTGAAAGCAGCAGTGCCGGCGCAACAGGCGTACCTGGCGCGATTTGCCGGGGATGACGCCGCAGAGCGGGCAGCGAATGTGGCTGCCGAAATTGAATCGGCGACGGCGCAAGTGGTGGTGTCAACGCTGATCCAGCGTGCCACCAGTGAATTGTTCAACGCACTCGGGGCCTCGGATGTGCGCCAGGGCAAAGCCCTCGACCGTCATTGGCGCAATGCGCGCACCGTGTCATCCCACAACCCGTTGATCTACAAGGCGCGCATCGTGGGTGATTGGGTGATCAACGGCACCGAACCACCGTTTGTCTGGCAGATCGGCAACGGCCCGGCCAAGGCCTGACGCGCAAAAACCGCTGGGAGCAGGCCGAATGGCCTACGCCTTAAAACGCCAGCTTGTAGCCGATGGTCATCAACATGATCGCCAGGCAGGGGCGCAATACGCCGTCCGGGACTTTGCCGGTCATGTGGCTGCCCAGGTAAATCCCCGGCAGCGAGCCCATCAGCAAAAAGCCCAGCAGGTGCCAGTCCATATTGCCCATGCTGGCATGGCCCAGGCCCGCCACCAGGGTCAGTGGCACAGCATGGGCGATCTCGGTGCCGACTAAACGTCGCGTCGCCAGGAACGGGTACAGGATAAACAACGCGACGGTGCCCAGGGCGCCGGCGCCGATGGAGGTCAAGGCAACCATGGTGCCGAGGATTGCCCCGGTGACCACCGTCAGCACGTTCAAGTTACGCGGGCTCATGTGGTAATCATCGCCGGCATGACGCTGGGCGAAGGCCAACAGGCTTTTCTTGAACAGGATCGCCAGCGCGGTCAGCAGCAGCACCACGCCAAGGGCTTGCTTGATCACCGCGTTCATCGCGCTGGGGTCGGTGTGCAGGCTGGCGAGGAACCACAAAGTCAGCAGCACCGCGGGCACACTGCCCAGGGTCAGCCAGCCGGTGATGGTCCAGTCGATGTTCTTGTTCTTGCTGTGTACCAGCACACCACCGGACTTGGTGATAGCGGCGTACAACAGGTCGGTGCCCACGGCGGTGGCCGGGTTAATGCCGAACCACAACAGGATCGGCGTCATCAAAGAGCCCCCGCCGACACCTGTCATGCCGACGATAAAACCAACGATCAGGCCAGCGATTACAAAACCAATATTACCCACATCCATTCCAGCTACCCGCGGCCTTATAAATTACTGGCCGCAGGATAGCGATTTTTCTTATAACCACTTATATCAATATGATCTGACTTTATGCTTTTTCTGTCAGTCGATGGTAGACGTAGGCCTGGGTCTGATACGGGAAGGCAACGGTGTCACGCCCGCGCAACGCCGGGTGGGTGTCGATCAGCCGGCGCAATTGCGCCGTGACCGTAGCCTTTTGTGCGTCAGGGAGCGCCGCGATAAAGCTCACCGACAGGAAGCGGTCCATGATCACCTCCTGTGGGCTGCCGACATGCTGATAGGCAAAACAGGTCATCTGCGCTGCGCAAAAATACTCGCCAGTGAAGGCTTCGCGCCAACGGCCGGTATGAAAGCGCGGCGTGTCGCCTTCATAAGGCGTGATGATTTGAGTAATGGCGGCGACCCAATCCACCGACTCGTCGCGCACATTCCACACCAGCCCCAGGCGCCCATCCGGTTTGAGTACCCGATGGATTTCCGCCAGGGCCGCCTCGCTGGAAAACCAATGGAAGGCTTGTGCGCACACCACCGCATCCGCCACGGCGCTTTCCAGCGGAATGGCCTCGGCAGTGCCATTGACCAGGTGCACATCCGGCAGCAGCTTGCTCAACTGCGCGCCCATTGCCGGCACCGGTTCCACGGCAATCAGCGTGGGCGCCAGGGTGTTGAGGACACGCGTGAACTTGCCGGTGCCGGCGCCCAGGTCGATGACCGTCGACTGCGCGGTGATACCGAGTGTGTCGCTCAGCCAGCCAGTGAGTTGCCGTGGATAGTCCGGTCGACCTTGGGCGTAAGTGACGGCCTGGGTGGAAAACCCTTGCTGCGCAGACGCGTGAATCCCAGTCATTGCCAATCTCTCCTCGGGTATTGCGGGAGCACAGTGTGCGCCCTTCGCGATTTATTTTCTAACCGCTGCATCCAATCGGGCAGGCCATGGGTAGTACCCACAGCAACCCTGCTGTTCTACTCAATGGAGAAGTCCCGATGAACGCTAAAGCATTGCTCTGCCTGACCGGTTTGCTCGTCGCCGCCCCGACTGTCTTTGCCCAGGCCGGTTTGCCCGACAGCATCAAGGTGCCGGATGGCCACAAGGTGGCACTGGAAACCACCGGTGTCGGCGAAATCACCTACGAATGCCGCGACAAAGCCAACGCCGCGGGCCAGACCGAATGGACCTTCGTCGGCCCCAAGGCGGTGCTGAATGACCGCAGCGGCAAGCCAGTAGGCACCTACTTCGGGCCGCCAGCCACCTGGCAAGCCCAGGACGGTTCGAAGGTGACCGGCACCCAATTGGCAGTGGCGCCGTCGGGTGAGGGCAACCTGCCCTATCAGTTGGTCAAGGCCAACCCGGCCGAGGGCAAAGGCGCGATGACGGGGGTGAGTTACATCCAGCGGGTCGCCCTTAAAGGCGGCGTGGCGCCGAGTACCGCGTGCACCACCGCCAACAAGGGCAAGCAGGAAGTGGTGAAATACCAGGCCGACTACATATTCTGGGCCGCAAACTGAGCCTATTCAGCTAGGCTAATGCGCTGGCGCCCCGACCTTAGGGTCGGGGCATTGATCCTGTTCCTGCGGCGGAAACCCCGGTCCTTGCCTGAAGCCACTTTTGACTACGAAGCTTGCCTACTGGCCTGCGCGCGTGGCGATCAACGCGCCCTGCGTCGGTTGTATGAGCAAGACAGCAGCCGTCTGCTCGGCGTAGCTTTGCGCATTGCCCGCGATAAGGCCCTGGCCGAGGACATCGTGCACGACGCATTTATCAAGATCTGGCGTGGCGCTGCCAGCTTCGACCCCACCCGTGGTTCGGCGCGTGGCTGGGTGTTCAGCGTGACCCGGCACCTGGCCTTGAATGCCGTGCGCAACCCTCACCGTGAAGTGGCGTTGAGCGCGGAACATGACGCCGTCGCGGCCGCCGACGACAGCTTTGAATTCAGCACCCGTACCGGGCAGATTCAGCACTGCCTGGAACAGCTCGACCCGGCCCGTCGCCGTTGCATCCTCCACGCTTATGTCGACGGCTATTCCCACAGTGAAATCGCGCAGAAACTGGACACCCCGCTGGGGACCGTCAAAGCCTGGATCAAACGTAGCCTCGCCGCGCTGCGGGAGTGCATGGCATGAGTAACCCACTGGATGAACTGGCCAGCGAATACGTACTGGGCACCCTGCCCGCCGAACAGCGCGCTGAGGTTGAACGACGCCTGCAACACGACGCCCCATTGCGCGCAGCGGTGGACGCCTGGGAACAGCGCCTGCTGCCGCTGACGGCATTGGCCGAACCGGTGCCGCCCTCCGCACAGTTATGGCGGCGCATCGAACGCACGGTCGGGCGCGCCGATAGCCGCGAGCCTTGGTGGAACCTGCTTGCACTCTGGCGCGGCTTGGCCGGCGCAGGGTTGGTCACCACACTGGTACTGGCCGCGCTGCTGCTGACGCGCCCGCCCGGCGCCGACCCGACCTTCGTGGTAGTGCTGGTGGCGCCGCAAAGCCAGGCACCGGGTTGGGTCATCCAGGCCAGCAATACTCAGCAGATCCAGTTGATTCCGTTGGGCGTGATGGAAGTGCCGGCCGACAAGGCCCTGCAATTCTGGACCAAGGGTGATGGCTGGCAAGGCCCCGTGTCGCTGGGCCTGGTCAAACCGGGGCAGACCCTGTCAGTGCCCTTGGACAAACTGCCCCCGCTGACGCCAAACCAGCTGTTCGAGCTGACCCTGGAAGACCCGCGTGGCTCGCCGACCGGCAAGCCGACCGGGCCGATCCAGGCCATCGGCCGCGCCGTCAAGGTGCTCTGATCAGCTGACGCTGGGCAACCACACGCGAAACCGCGCACCGCCCAGCGGCGATGCCAGCGCGGTCAACGTGCCGCCCTGGGCTTCCAGCGCACGCCGGCTGATCGCCAGGCCCAGGCCGAAGCCACCCGTGGCGCGGTCACGGCTGCGGTCCAGGCGGTAGAACGGCTCGAAAATGCGCTCGCGCTGGTCCACGGGAATGCCGATGCCGTCGTCATCCACCCAGATTTCACAGCCATTGGCACACACCTTGACGCCCACCTGGATGCGCTTGTCGCAATACCGCGTGGCGTTGCGCAGCAGGTTCTGCAGGGCGCGGGCGGTGAGGCGTGGGTCGAGGCTGACGCGCTCTTCGGCACAATCGAGCGCTACATCGATAACGATCTCGGGGTTTTCCAACTCGTCATCGACGCTGCCCAGCACGCTGTCGATAAACTCGTCGATCACCACGTCGACCCGCTCCGGCAACTGTGCCGGATTTTGCAGGCGGCTGTAGGAGAGCAATTCCAGCACCAGTTCGTCCAGCTCACGGATGTGCGCCACAAGGCTTTGCAGACGCTCGCGGCTGGCCTGAGGCAAGTCTTCCGAGAGGGCCAGGGCCAGGCCGAAATCCAGGCGAGTCAGCGGCGTACGCAGTTCGTGAGAGACGGCATTGAGCAAGTCGCGCTGCTGGTTGAGCAGGCTCTCGATATCGTCGGCCATGGTGTCGAATACCGAGGCCAGGCTGCCGATGTTGGAGCTGGCCGGAATGTGCGTACGCTCGGTCAGATTGCCCCTGCCCAGTTGGACGGCGGTGGTCTTCAGGCGCTCCAGGTCGCGCCAATGCGGGCGCAACCAGAACAGCAGGCACGCCAGCAGCGCAGCACCGATCAATACGTTCATCGACCAGTACAGCAGGTTCATGTCCAGCGGGTCAGGCGGGATGGTCAGCTTGACCACAAACTGGTCGTTCACCGGTGAACTGATTTGCTCCATCCAGCCCCACTCGCCCAGGCGGATCACTGGTTGGCCTTGCTCCAGCAGGTGTTCTTCTTCAGGGGTGTAGCTCGCGTCCTGACGCAGCAGCAGTTGCACCTTCAGCGGCGCAAAGTCACGGCCCAATTGCGCGGTAACCTCTGACCAGTGTTCCACCGGCACGCGCAGATATTGTTCGACGATCAGCTTTTGCTGGCCGCGACTCTGCTCGACGTTGTAGTTCATGTAGCGATGTTCGAACACCTTGATGACCAGTTTGGGAATCAGGTAGATCGCCGCACTGTAGGTGACGATAGTAATCAGGTAGAGGCGTAGCAGTGCACGAACCATCGATCAGCATTCCCACTCGGAACGGCTGAACAAGTAACCCTTGCCCCACACGGTCTTGATTTTGCGCGCTTCGCCGGCATGGTCGTCGAACTTGCGGCGCAACTTGGAAATGGCCACGTCCACAGAGCGGTCGGTGCCGTTGAATTCGATACCGCGCAGGCGTTGCAAAATCTGGTCGCGGCTGAGCACCTCGCCGGCATGCCGGGCCAACACCACCAGCAGGTTGTATTCACCGCTGGACAGCTCCACCGCCTGCTCGCGCCAGGTCACCGTGCGTTCGGACAGGTCGATACACAGGTTGCCCATGATGATCTGGTCGTTGGCAACCTGGGGGTCGGACAGGCTGCTGCGGCGCAACAAGGTGCGCACTCGCGCCAACAGTACGCGCGGCTCGCAGGGCTTGGTGACATAGTCGTCGGCGCCCATTTCCAGGCCCAGCACCTGATCGTGGCTGTCGTCGCGCGCGGTGAGCATCAGGATCGGCAAACCCGCCGAGTCGGCGCGCAGCAAGCGGCACACCTGCAGGCCGTCAAGGCCTGGCAGCATCAGGTCGAGAATCACCAGGTCCGGCGGGTTGAGGCGCGCGCGCTCACGCACGTGATCGCCACGGCTGAGTACGCTGACGTGGTAGCCATTGCGTTCCAGATAGCTGGCAATCAGCTCGGAGAGCGCGGCGTCGTCTTCCACCAGAAGGATGTTGGGCATGGTGCTTCCAAATAATACGGTTTGTTGGTGTGCTGCAGGATTGTGCAAGGATATACGCCCCCGGCGTTCAGCGCGCCGCACCTTACATTTCTTCACAGACGGGCTACAGAGCTTCACAGCACCGCGGCGCAGGTGTCTTTAGGATGCGCCAGTCAATATTGGGATATGAGCATGTCGAAGAATCTGTTTGCGCCGTTTTGCCTGCTGGCCTTGACGCTGGCACTGAGTGCTTGTGGCAAGTCGGCCGACGAAGCGCCGGAAATGCCCCTGGCCAAAGTCCGCGTCGAAACCCTGCAGGCCAAACCCCTCTCCATTACCAACGAACTCAGCGGGCGTATCGCTGCACCGCGCATTGCCGAAGTGCGTGCCCGGGTCGCTGGGGTGGTCATGCAGCGCGTGTTCAAGGAAGGCCACGACGTAAAACAGGGCGATGTGCTGTTTCGCATTGACCCGGCCCCGTTCAAGGCCGACCTGGACAGCGCTCAGGCCAACCTGGAAAAGGCCCAGGCCAATGCGTTCCAGGCGCGTTTGCAAGAACAGCGCTACAGCCAGTTGGTAGAAGGCAATGCCATCAGCGGCCAGGACTACGACAACGCCCGCGCCGCCGTGCGCCAGACCAACGCCGAGGTCGCCGCCAACAAAGCCGCCGTCGAGCGTGCCAAGCTGAACCTGGGCTACGCCACCGTCACGGCGCCGATCTCCGGCCGCATCGGCCGCGCGCTGGTGACCGAGGGTGCACTGGTGGGCCAGAACGAAGCCACGCCACTGGCGATCATCCAGCAACTGGACCCGATTCACGCCGACTTGACCCAGTCGACCCGCGAGCTGAATGACCTGCGCCGCGCCTTCCGTGCCGGCAGCCTGAAGCAGGTCGGCCAGGACCAGGCCAAGGCCACGCTGATCGAGGATGACGGCAGCCTGTACCCGCTGCCGGGCAAATTGCTGTTTGCCGAGATCAGCGTTGACCCGGGCACCGGGCAGATCATCCTGCGCAGCGAGTTCCCCAACCCGGACCTCGACCTGCTGCCCGGCAGTTTTGTGCGTGTGCGCCTGGAACAAGCGGTTGATAGGCAAGGCATCAGCGTGCCGCAACGCGCCATTACGCGCGACAGCGCCGGCATCCCGATGGTGTTGCTGTTGGACGCCGAGCAAACCGTCAGCCAACAGCCGGTGGAGCTGGGCGCGGTCATCGCGGATCGCTGGATCGTCAGCAGCGGCCTCAAGCCCGGTGACCGCATCATCGTCGAAGGCCTGCAACACGCGCGCCCCGGTGAAAAAGTCGAAGTGGACGACAGCCCGGCCCCTGGCCAGCTCGTAAAGGAATAACCCGCCATGCCGCAGTTCTTTATTGACCGCCCGATTTTCGCCTGGGTGGTCGCCTTGTTTATCCTGCTGGCCGGCGCGCTGGCCATCCCGCAATTGCCGGTGGCGCAGTACCCCAACGTGGCGCCGCCAAAGGTGGAAATCTACGCGGTGTACCCGGGCGCTTCGGCCCAGACCCTGGATGAAAGCGTGGTCAGCCTGATTGAGCAGGAGCTCAACGGCGCCGATCACCTGCTGTATTTCGAATCCCAGAGCAGCCTGGGCTCGGCCACGATCACCGCCACCTTCCAGCCGGGCACAAACCCGGAAATGGCCCAGGTGGATGTGCAAAACCGCCTTAAAGCGGTGGAGCCGCGCTTGCCGCAAGCGGTGACCCAGCAAGGCTTGCAGGTGGAAAAGGTGTCTGCCGGCTTCCTGCTGCTGGTCACCCTGACGTCCAACGACGGCAAGCTCGATGACGTTGCGCTCAGCGATTACCTGGCACGCAACGTCATGAACGAGCTCAAGCGCCTGGACGGTGTCGGCAAGGCCCAGCTGTATGGCGCCGAGCGCGCCATGCGGATCTGGATCGATCCGCAGAAGCTGATCGGCTTCAACCTCACCCCGGCCGACGTGAACGCTGCAATCAGCGCGCAGAACGCCCAGGTCTCGGCGGGCAGCATCGGTGATTTGCCGGGGACCAAGACCCAGGAAATCACCGCCGCCATCCTGGTCAAGGGCCAACTGTCGACGCCGGCAGAATTCGCCGACATCGTGCTCAAAGCCAATCCCGACGGCTCCACCGTGCGTATCGGCGATGTGGCGCGGGTGGAAATCGGCAGCCAGGAATACCAGTTCTCTACGCGTCTGAACGGCAAGCCATCCACCGCCGTCAGTGTGCAACTGTCGCCGGGCGCCAACGCGCTGAACACCGCAACCCTGGTGCGGGCGAAGATGGACGAACTGTCGCGCTACTTCCCGGCCAACGTGGAGTACAAGATCCCGTACGACACCTCGCCCTTCGTCAAGGTTTCGATTACCAAAGTGGTCTACACCTTGCTGGAGGCCATGGCGCTGGTGTTTGCGGTGATGTATCTGTTCCTGCAGAACGTGCGCTACACCTTGATCCCGACGCTGGTGGTGCCCATTGCGCTGATGGGCACCTTCGCCACCATGTTGCTGCTGGGTTTCTCGATCAACGTGCTGACCATGTTCGGCATGGTGCTGGCGATCGGTATCCTGGTGGACGATGCGATTGTGGTGGTGGAGAACGTCGAGCGCATTATGGCCACCGAGGGTTTGTCGCCCAAAGAGGCCACGCGCAAGGCCATGGGCCAGATTACCGGGGCCATCGTCGGTATCACCCTGGTGTTGGTCGCGGTGTTTCTGCCGATGGCGTTCATGCCGGGTTCGGTCGGGGTGATCTACCAGCAGTTCTCGCTGTCGATGGCGACGTCGATTCTGTTCTCGGCGTTCCTCGCCCTGACCTTGACCCCCGCGTTGTGCGCAACCCTGCTCAAGCCGATTGCCAAGGGCGAGCACCATGCCAAAGGGGGGTTCTTCGGCGGCTTCAACCGGCGCTTTGAACAGCTCACCGACCGCTACGAAGGTTGGGTGGCCTATGCCCTCAAGCGCAGCGGCCGGTACCTGCTGATCTATCTGGTGTTGCTGGTGGGCCTGGGGGTGATGTTCAGCCGCCTGCCCTCCTCGTTCCTGCCGGTGGAGGACCAGGGTTACACCATTACCGATATCCAGTTGCCGCCGGGTGCGAGCAAGAACCGCACCGTGCAGGTGGCCGAGCAGATCGAGGCACATAACGCCGAGGAACCTGGGGTGGGCGATACCACCATGATCATGGGCTTCAGTTTCTCCGGCTCCGGGCAGAACGCAGCGCTGGCGTTTACCACGCTCAAGGACTGGTCGGAACGCAGCGGTGTTGATTCGGCCTCGGCGATTGCCGACCGTGCCAACGCCGCTTTCGGCGAGCTTAAAGATGCGATTGCCTATGCAATTCTGCCACCGCCCGTGGACGGCCTCGGCACCTCCAGCGGTTTCGAGTTCCGCTTGCAGGACCGTGGCGGTGTCGGCCATGCGGCGTTGATGCAAGCACGTACCGAGTTGCTGGCGGCCGCTGCGAAAAGCCCGATCCTGGCCAACGTGCGCGAAAGCGCCCTGGCTGAAGCACCACAAGTGCAGTTGCAAGTGGACCGCAAGCAGGCCAACGCCCTTGGCGTCTCCTTCGCGGACGTGGGTAATGTGCTGTCTTCGGCCATCGGCTCGGCCTATGTCAACGACTTCCCCAACCAGGGCCGCATGCAGCGGGTGGTGGTGCAGGCCGAAGGCGACCAGCGCAGCCAGGTGGCGGACTTGATGAAGATCAACGTGCGCAACAAGGACGGCAAGATGGTGCCGTTGTCAGCGTTCGTCGAAGCCAAGTGGACCCAAGGCCCTGCGCAGTTGACGCGTTACAACGGCTACCCGGCCATTGCCATCAGCGGTGAAGCAGCACCGGGGCACAGCACCGGTGAGGCGATGGAAGAAATTCAGCGCCTGGTCAGCCAACTGCCGGCGGGCCTGGGTCAGGAATGGACCGGTTTGTCGTTGCAGGAACGCTTGTCCGGTTCCCAGGCGCCCTTGCTGCTGGGCCTGTCGCTGTTGATCGTGTTCCTGTGCCTGGCCGCACTGTATGAAAGCTGGTCGATTCCAACCTCGGTCTTGTTGGTGGTGCCGCTGGGTGTGCTCGGCGCCGTATTGGCGGTGACCTTGCGCGGCATGCCTAACGATGTGTTCTTCAAAGTGGGCCTGATCACCATCATCGGCTTGTCGGCGAAGAACGCGATCCTGATCATCGAGTTCGCCAAGGACTTGTATGAGCAGGGCGAAGACCTGATCGACGCCACCTTGAAAGCTGCGCGCCTGCGTTTACGGCCGATCATCATGACATCACTCGCGTTTATCCTCGGCGTGGTGCCACTGGCCATTGCCACCGGTGCCAGCTCGGCCAGCCAGCAGGCGATCGGCACGGGCGTGATAGGCGGGATGATCACCGCAACCCTGGCGGTGGTGTTTGTGCCGGTGTTCTTTGTGGTGGTGATGAAGCTGGTGCGCAGGCGTTCATAACCGGTTTGAAAATGCGCTATGGTGCTCACAACCTCCCCTGTTGTGAGCACCTATGGCCTTCCTCGCCCGCACCCACCCTCGCCTCTCCGCCGCCGCCGTCCTGGGCCTTGCCGTGGGCATCCTGGCACCCGCTGACACGATCATCAGCAAAATCCTCATTGGCTGGAATGCCGGCGTCTGGACCTACCTGATACTGATGCTGTGGCTGACCAGCCGCTCGCGGGCCGACGACGTCAAACGCTTCGCCGAGATCGAGGATGAAAACGCAGGGTTGGTGCTGTTTATGGTGTGCATCGCGGCGATTGCCAGCCTGGCGACCATCACGCTGAACCTGGTGGGCAGCAAAGACCTGGACAGCACCGCGCGCCTGCTGCATTACGGGTTTACCGGGATGACGGTGATCGGTTCATGGTTGCTGACCGGGGTGATTTTCAGCGTGCATTACGCGCGCCTCTTTTACACGTGGGAAGGTGACGAGCCGGCGCTGCGCTTTGCCGAAGGTTTGCGCAACCCCAACTATTGGGACTTCCTGTACTTCTCGTTCACCATTGGCGTGGCGGTGCAGACGGCGGATGTAGGCGTGGCCACACGGGGTATGCGCAAGGTGGTGCTGGGACAGTCTTTGATCGGTTTTCTGTTCAATACGGCGATTCTGGGCTTCTCGATCAATATTGCAGCAGGCCTGTTTAGCTGAGCCCTGAACACCGATGCTTTAAAAAGGCTATTAAAAAATATTTTTTAGACTGTCAACTTCGACAGTAGACACCTCCCGAAAAAGGCCTTTAACAACGTCAGTCATTCAAACTAGAGTGTGCGATTGTGCGCAGATGCCCTTTTCATCAGGGCCACAACTAGCAGTCAAATAAACTTTTGTAAACTGTGACTTCTGACAGTTACCTAACTCTTCTTTTTGCGGCTTTATAGGAGTAGACAGAAGCAATCGCGCTTCTGGCTTTCGTATAATCATCATGAACGGAGAGGCGATTATGTCAGTAACAAACAGCTTATCGACGAATGCCCAGAAGGCGCAGTTCATAGGTACCATTGGCGAACACCCATTTGAAACTACGACCGCTCAAGTCGAGCAAACAGATAATTCCATCGCATTTACCACGACGCATCGAGACGACGGGGATGGTTCCGAGGAACTCTATATCAGATTCTCTAAAGCAATCACCCCTGACGAGGTGCGGCAGTTGACGGGCTCCAGAACTGACCAGGTGTGGGTTCAACTCAAACGAAGCGAAAACCCCCGAGCATATCCCTATGTCGAAGGCAGCCTGACTCTGAACAAAATCAGTGATCACCCTTTCGCCGTCATTGGCTCCGTGTATGCAGTCACTCAAGATCCAGAACTTAAACTGGACGTTAAGTTTGAAGTAACCGTTTGAACCAGCCGGCTCCGCAGAAAACAAAAAAAGCCCTGATCTTGCAATCAGGGCTTTTTTATCAGCGTTTCTCTTTCTATTTAGAAAGCATAGCGTACGCCAACGTTAACAGCGGCTTTTTGCTTGATTTTGTCACTGGTGCTGGTCTCCAGGTCGACATGCGCCTGCAGGTCCTGGGTAAACGACACCGCCACACCGGCACCGTACTTGGTGCGCGAGCCCGACAAATCATTGTTGAAGGTCTGGTTGTTGACCGTGACCTTATTGTTGTTGGCAAACTCGTGGACCATTGCCGCACGCAGGTAAGGCTTGATCAGCGTGCCATCATCGAGTTGGAACTCATGACCCACGGTCGCGCCGGCCTCGGCAGTCCTTGAGCGGGTGCGCTCACCGTCCACTTGCAAACCGTTTTTCAGGCTGTACGTACCACCTTGGACCACAATGGTCGACAGTCGGCCGTAAGGTTCAATAAAGGAACTCTCACCAAGCTTGATATGACGGCCGAGTTCAGCCGATACACCACCGCCTACGTTGTTGTAGCCACCCTTGGTAGACGTGTTGTCACTGAGGGTTGCCTTGGCCTGGTTCTGGAACCGGTTGGCTTTGGCCACGGCATCAAAATAGAAACCGCTTTCTTCGTCCATCCAGGTGGCATAGGTACCCAGGAAGTAGCTCTTGACGGTACCGGCAGCGCCGCGCGCCGGGTTTACGTCAGAGTTACTGTGGCCGCCAAATACACCCACCTTCCATTGGCTGTCGCCCAGCGGCGTGTCAGCACCGATGGAGAAACCTTTCAGGTTCTGCGAGTAGCCGGTGCCCGAACTCTGGGACACATCATATTTACTGCCAAAACCACGGATCCAGAGGCCGGTGCTGTGCGGGGAGTAGCGCAACTCACCCATACGTTGGCGCAATGAGCCCTCTTCGGCGGTCATGATGGTCACCGGGGTGTTGAACAATGCCGTCACCACGCGTGCACTGCGACTGATCACACGGGTTTGCGTGTCCAGAAACCAGTCATTGCCTTCCTGTTTCAGGTTATAGGCATAGGCACCCATGTCGACCGGGCCGCCCTCCAGGGAGAACGCCGCGTCACCGCCGCCGGTGTGCACAACCTGGGTTTTGACCAGTTCGCTGCCGCTGGCTGCGAGTGCCAGGCTGTGGTTGCCTGTGGCTTCGCCGGTCACATTGATAAAGTCGGTTTTGCCTTGGTCGAAATCGGTGCCCATGACAAAGGTGCCGTTACCCGAAAGCGTTTGAAGGTTCAGCTGGTAAAACTCATTCGTCGCGCCCATGGTCACCGTACCACCGGCCATGTTCAGCGCACCCACCTGGCTGTCACCGGTCATGTTCCAGTTGGACGTGTTGCCTACACTCAAACTGGAGACATTCTGCAACTGGCCAGTCAACTCGGCGTTGTTCTGCAGGCTCAGATTGACAGTGCTGCCGGCGTCCGCAACGACGCTACCGGTCAAGCGGCTGTTATCCACATTCATCGTCGCCGAGCCGCCGCCCGTGACGCTCAACAGCTTACCGTCGCCCCCCCTCAACTGGGAATTATTCAGTACATCGATGGTGACTGTCGGCGTTCTACCGGCCGCGCCCCGCACCAAAATGGCTGAGCCGCTGACGCCTTCTACACTGGATTGGTCCAATACCAGCTTGCCCTCAGTGGTATCGCCGCGCCCCCGGGTAAACACCACGCCATTGGCGCCACCGCTGATTGTACTTTGGCTGGCCGTCGCCGCACCGCCCTGCAGGCTCAGACCGATGGAATTCGCCCCGGTACCTTGCACCACTGTATTATTTTTGAAGTGCAATTGGCTGCCGCTGGTGGCTTGCGCGCCGCCCAACAGGCCACTGATATTACTTGAAGTAATCTCGGCGGAAGAGCCACCACTCACGCCCACAATGCCAAGGGCTTGCAAGCCTACGCCCTGAGTGTTGGTGATCGTGCTGTTACTGACAGTCGCCTTACTGTTTTCCAGGCGCACCGCACCGCCCGTGGCGTTACTGGAAGAAACACGGGCTGATTCGATATTTACCGTGGAGCCTGAAACAGCGCGGATATCATTGACCGAACTGCCTGTATTAACATTCAAAGTGGAGTTCGAAAGGTCAATGGTTGTCGCCGATGCACGGTTCATATTCAAGGTAGACTGACTGGACAGTTGCCAGCTGGTCACGGCTGAAGTGGCGTCAATGGTTTGTTGTTGACCAATTAACTGAACAGCCTGCGCTTGCCCCTGAACCGCAACATACAGGCAGAAGGTAAGGGTTGGAACTTTCATCATCGCACTCAATGGTTTGAGTTCGAACGTATTCAGTGCCGACATGGGCAATCACTCTCTGATAGCGTGTTGGAAAACGGTTCGGCTTGCTTCCGAAGAATGTGACCTCACCTGTGAGGCACACAGAGTACGGAGCCGCCTATCCAAACTCTGTAGGACTTATCCCTGTTTAAACACAAAAAACACCCATAACGCTGTAATCAATTAAACAAAATAATGATTGCGCCTCCCCCTTCCTGAAAAGGGGGAGGCGCTGCGGATAGCTCTTTTTATCAAGGCGTGGTAGGGGTTACTATTTCCTTATCACAATACGCATTGACGACGACTGAACGCCCACCGACCGACGCAAAACCACGCCCTACCACCCCGTCGGCAAAAGTCGTGGTGACGGTGACTTCCAACGTGCCTATGCGCAGATAAATAAGTAGAGCGCGATACGGTAGCCTGAACGTGTAACCACTCAGGCGGATAGCGTCCGTTATATCAACGTCAGTACTAAAGGGCTGTGTTACTAACGGTGTACCGGTCCGGGGCCTGAATACCTTGGCGTTCAGAGTCAGTTTTCGCCCAACCACCATCCGTGTGTCCCCCGCCACAAAGAGCTCAAGGTAATGGTCAGGCGGCGTTGTCCCTGGAATGTCTACCAATGAAGTGCATCTCACCTCACCGGAAGTGAGTCGCTGGAATACAGGGGCAGGCAGGGCCTGAGTAATCGCGCCTATAACATCAACCGGGGTGGCGGGTGATATATTCGGGTTGGTTGTGCCCGGCCCTGTAACGATGTAATGAAAGAGCTGTTTGACATTACCGCCAGGTTCAATAGCGCTCCATGGAATTGTAAACTTGAGCGTTTCACCCGGGAGCAACGTACCGATAGGTTGTGGAGGCTGGATGATGGTGCCATCAGGCCTCACAAGATTAATCATATAGCCCGCTTGAGGAGGCGCACCCGTGGTCCATATATCGACCTCTACATTGACGGGCAGATTGGCGTCAACGTCTTTTAGTGTGTCCTGCCCGCTCGGCGGGGTGCCTCGACCAAAAAAGCGCGCTGGGGTCAGATTTATATTAGGTGTTCCTGGCTCTCCGGGATTGACCGGCCCTGGAACACTTAAATCGACATTGATCACTTTCGGGGTCGAGGGGAATATTTCGCTGCCACGAACGACTCGGTAGAGCACAGTGACCGGTTGCGGCCCTACCTGAGCGCCATATTCAGCACGAATCAATGCGTTGAGGGCGGCGCCCTTGAACACCACATCGAATGCCGTAGCCGGCGTCAGAAGGCTATAAGGCTGCGAGCCCCATTTAATCTCAATTTGATCCAATGTGGGTTGGTGGTTCGTGAAAGCTCTTACCCGCGCCTCAATCACTTCTTGATAGTCAGCGTTGTCCAGTAAATCATCGGTAGTTCCCGATTCTGGGCTCGGCGCCAACGGGATAAAAATTTGTCCTTGGCCCGGTGGATCCAACACCGACACCTTCAGAAGTTCAGCACTGGAGGGCAAACTCTGGTTACCGGATTTGTCTGTGAGGATGTAGTACAAGTACTGGGTAGCGTCAGCGGTGAACGCTGATGTCGGAAATGAAAACGGAGTGTTGGCAGCGCCCAACATTGGGAACGGGGACCCTACCTTATATTTGTCATCCTTGTTAAACATGTCTGGCCCAAGGAACAACTGAACCATATCACCGTCCGCAAACTGGCCGACCGCCTCGGTAAAGTTATTGGGCAGTACATTGCCAGGGATGGTTGGATTATTGGCAATGTAGGTACTGGTAAGCGGCGATGGCAGCGTAGACGGCAGGACTACTTTCAGCGGGGGTTTGCTATTGCCATCATTGACAGACCGATAGGGACCATACCTATCAACAATAAAGGGTGCCGGATCCGAAAATTCAGAGGGGTCCCCTGCGACGCCCCCCAAGTCCTCATAAATGACGTACCGCATTTCTTCATGACGGTGCAAAAAACCGCCACTAGGGGCTGTGATAACAATAGGAGTAAGAATATCTTCAGCCACATTCAATTGAGCTTTTTTCTTCATGACTCCCCAATCGGCATCCGGTCGATTGAGGTCTCTGGATTGGACTTCAATCCAATACTCAGGCGCTGAAAACTGACCCGTGTAACACATAAGGGTAATTCCAGTATCTGCCGTCGCTGTTGCAACAAGGCCCGTGTCATCCAGTTTCTCTACCAATATCGGTGCAGGCAGAGTGGGATTAATGGCGAGAATAGCCGCAGCATCTCTCGCTGATATTTTATCAACCATTTCATAGTCTCCTTAATTGCTTGATATGCACAAACTGGTAAAAAACACATCGACAACGCGTTAATCACTTACGATTTCATTAACGCGCCGGCGACTAAAACAACCTGATTATTTTTCACCTGGCCCTATGCCGTTCGGTCCACAGTAATTACCCGTGCTAAACTTCCGATCAATTTGCACATAGGCTATCGCTGACGTGCCGATCAGAATCTTATTTTGGAATACGCTGTAACGTGCCGAACCGCCGGCGAAATCACTCAACGGCCTGATCAACGTTTCATACTCTGCCGCCGTTATCTGGAAGCGATAGACTGTATTTGGCTTGCCATCAGGGCCGGTGCCCCACTTGAATTCAAACGTGTCGGCAGTGGACGGAATTGGGTTACGGTCGGGATAATTCCTGAAACCCTGCAATGACAATACGATGACATCGTTCGGCTGCAGTACCTGTGGGCTCGGATCAATCAACACTTCAACAACCTGCCAAATCGGTGGTTTGGTATTGCAATTAAGAATCCGATTAGGGTGTTGTAACGACTGAGGAAAACTCGGCCGTGGATAGTTGATGGGCGGTGCAAGACTGACAAAAACAGTTTGATCAGGGGACAACTGCTGGTTTACCCCATTGTCCGTCTGATAGTTCACAAGGGTCGTCGCATTACTGCCACCGGCCTGGACCACCGACCAGGGAATCAGGTTGTCGAAGTCGACCACTCGCCCTCCGACATCACCTGCTTTGACAAGATAAGTCGCAACCGGCGCCGCCTGCCCCGGCCAGTAAAGTAAGGCACGCTCGCCCACTAAGGGGTTGTCGAACAAGGCAAAGGAAGCTCTCACCGGCTTGTTGGCATCGCGGCTGTCCAAACGATTGGGGGTCGCGGAGACCGCGCCTTGGATGTTGACCAAGGCTAATTGACGGTTCAGCAGTGCGGGCGCCTGAGGGTTTTCCTGGCCCGCGATCGTCATGTCCACGGTGACGAGCTTCAGCGGCGAGCGTACGCCCGGGCCGACGGTATCTCCCGCACGAAGAATGAAGTAACGCACCGGCAAATTAATAATTCGGCGCAGGTTCGCGCCCTTGGCGATCAGTACGCTCCAATCCACGACGACCGAATGGGGCAACCGGTTGACCGTTGTCGCAGGGAGCCTGATGCCATCCCACTCGACAACACACTGATCACCCGGCAACAGGTTGTCATACTGACGCACTCTCACCGAAACAATACCGCGGGCGTCCTCTCGATTAATCAACAGATCGGACTCATACGCCGGCACTTCAGGCGGTGACAGATTGGCAGGCAGCGCATTCAGACGCAGCTGGGTCTTGGCGGAAAATGAGTAACTCGATAGATTGCCGACTTTGTCTTGTAAGCGGTAAATGAAATGAAGCTCCGAAAAAGCGGAGAACTTACGAATTTCCGCCACCGGCATCTGTATAGTCATTGGCCCGCTGACAGCCACAAAAGACTGCCGATGATTGGGCGGACGTGACACCGTTGCTTCAGTGTCGTTTAAATAGCCGAGCACCGTATCACCTGTTTTTCGATCAAGGTAATCGCCGGGGATGATAATATCCAACGTCTGATTATTACTAAGATCAAACTCGGTAATGGGGTTATTAACAAATGTTGCAGCCGCCAAATCTTGGCCTGCCCCTGGAGCGGCTCGATCAATAATGATTGTGGACACAGGTGAGTATTCGAATGACGGGTTATCCAACTCAAGCGGGTGAACGCGATAAAATATATCCACCACGGCGTTGTTCTGAAAATAATCCTTAGGAATACTGGCTTTATCATAAGGAAAGCTAGCCTCCGTCAGAGGCCCGGACAACGCTATGGGTCCGATATCGACAGGCTGACTACCACGCACATGCCAAACAATATATAGCCAGTCAGTTTCGTTTTCCCCAGCCAGAAACATCCACGGTGTATCAATAACCACCGGAATGTCTTTGAATGATAACTCCAGGGGAACCAGCCCATCGGGCAGAACACCAACAACCTTAAGCGGAGCCAATGTCGGCGTAGCGGATATACCGACGGGCACGGTGCTGGTTAAACCTTCGGCATTATTGCCGTTATTATCCACTAACGTTTTTTCCATGGTGTTCTCCGCTAACTCGGCGATTAACTATTACGCATTGCGTTAAGCAGGATTCAATACCCAATTGCGGTGAGCCGATACTGTCAGATTTCACAGGTAACACCTCCGTTCGTCGGGTTTGGCCACACTGAGCGGACGTGCTTAAAGCGAAATACACTTGACGGGCTTTCA
The DNA here is from genome assembly GCF_001728855.1 of Pseudomonas sp. AP19. Classification (NCBI taxonomy): domain Bacteria; kingdom Pseudomonadati; phylum Pseudomonadota; class Gammaproteobacteria; order Pseudomonadales; family Pseudomonadaceae; genus Pseudomonas; species Pseudomonas sp. AP19. Next base: position 24,730 of record NZ_LXJP01000075.1, read on the forward strand.
TTGTTGAGGTCTCCTGAAACCGGTTTCACAGCATCACCACCTCCAATAAGAAAGGCCTGCCACCGTGACTTCTTTTTCCGCCGCCCAGCGCAGCCGCGTGACCATGCTCGACGTCGCCGAACGCGCCGGGGTGTCCAAAGCCAGCGTGTCGCGCTTTATCGGTGATGACCGCGCCTTACTGTCCGACGCCATTGCCTTGCGCATCGAACAGGCGATCAGTGAGCTCGGCTACCGCCCCAACCAGATGGCGCGCGGTTTGAAACGTGGGCGCACGCGCCTGATCGGCATGCTGGTGGCCGATATCCGCAACCCCTATTCCATTGCCGTGATGCACGGCGTGGAAACCGCCTGCCGCCAGCACGGCTACAGCCTGGTGGTGTGCAACACCGACCGCGATGACGAGCAGGAGCGCCAGCATCTGGCTGCGTTGCGTTCGTACAACATCGAAGGGTTGATCGTGAACACCCTTGGCCATCACCTCGACCAGTTGCTGGAGTTGCAACGGGAAATGCCGCTGGTGCTGGTCGACCGCAAGGTCGAGCCGCTGCACAGCGACATGGTGGGTTTGGATAACTTCGCGGCGGTACGCATGGCCGTGGAGCATCTCCAGCAGCAGGGTTATCGCGATGTGTTGCTGGTGAGCGAAGCCGCCGATGGCACCAGTTCCCGACTGGAACGCCAGACCAGCTTCAAGGCCGAGATTGCCAGTCGCCCGGGGTTGACCGGCGCGGTGCTGGAACTCGATGCCGAGCTGGAAAATCGTCTGCAGGCCTTTCTTGCCAACCCCGGCCCCAAAGCCTTGTTCTGCGCCAACGGTATCGCCGCCCTGGCCTGTACCCGCGCGCTCAAGTCGTTGGGCTGCAACCTGTTTGATGAGGTCGGCCTGATCGCCCTGGATGACCTGGACTGGTACCCGCTGGTAGGCAACGGCATCACTGCCCTCGCCCAACCGACCGAAGCGATGGGCGCCAGCGCCTTCGACTGCCTGCTCAAACGCTTGCGCGGCGATGACGCGCCGACCCGCACACTGGACCTTTTGCCGGAACTGATCATTCGCGGCTCAACTCAATCCCCTGTGGAAGCCGGCTTGCCTGCGATCGCGGCTGCCCAGCCGACGCAGTAATCGACTGATTCAGCGCCATCGCCGGCAACCCCGTTCCCACGCGTGTTTTGTGAATAAAAATGAAACCGGTTTCAGAGGTAAACAACAATGCATAAATACCCCGTCTCCATCAGCCTCTCCAGCTACGGCGCCGACCTGGTTCGCCAGCAGGGCCAATTGAGTTTTGTCACGTTGCTCAATGCTGCCGGCGCCCAGCGCATCGAATGGCGTGAAGAACTGCTGACCACCGAACAACCCGCCGTCCTCGCCCAGGCCGCCGCTGAGCACGGCCTGGAATCGGTGTTTTCATCACCGCTGGAGCTCTGGGTCGCCGGGCGCGCCCAGCCGAATGCCGAACTCGCCGCCACCCTGGACCGCGCGCAAGCATTCGGCGCACGCTGGCTGAAAGTCTCCCTCGGCTACTTCACCGACACCAACGACCTGCAAAGCCTGCACGCGCTGCTCAACCGTCACCCGGTCCAGTTACTGGTGGAAAACGACCAGACGCTGCACGGCGGCCGTATCGAACCGATGCAGCGCTTCTTCACCGAGGTTGAACGCCTGGGTCTGCCGGTCAAAATGACGTTCGACGTCGGCAACTGGCAGTGGCAGGACCAATCCGCAGTCACCGCCGCCCGCCTGTTGGGCCGGCACGTGGACTACCTGCACTGCAAGGCCGTGGCGCGGCGCCAGGACGGCAAGCTGGTGGCCTTGCCACCCAGCGCCTGCGACCTGCACATGTGGGAACAACTGCTCAAGCATATGACTCAAGGTATTACCCGGGCCGTGGAATACCCGTTGCAAGGCGAAGACCTGACCGACGTCACCGCGCAACACGTCGCCGCCCTCGCCCTCCTTGGCCAGCCCCGTGCGGAGAATGCCCATGTCTGAGATCGATATCCTGTCGTTCGGTGAAACCATGGCGATGTTCGTCGCCGAACAGACCGGCGACCTGGCCGAGGTGGCCCAGTTCCACAAACGCATTGCCGGGGCCGACAGCAACGTCGCTATCGGTTTGTCGCGCCTGGGTTTCAATGTCGCCTGGCTGAGCCGGGTCGGGGCTGACTCCCTCGGGCGGTTTGTCATCGACACACTGAAAAAGGAAGGCCTGGATTGTCAGCATGTGACGGTCGACCCGCTGCACCCCACCGGTTTTCAGTTCAAGTCCCGCGAAGAGACTGGCGCAGACCCGCAAGTGGAGTATTTCCGCAAAGGCTCGGCCGCCAGTCACTTGTCGATTGCCGACATTCGCCCCGCACTGCTGCAAGCGCGGCACCTGCATGCCACCGGTATTCCGCCGGCCTTGTCCGAGGCCACCGGCGAGCTGTCCGTGGCGCTGATGACGCAGATGCGCAAAGCCGGGCGCAGCGTGTCATTCGACCCGAACCTGCGCCCGTCCTTGTGGGCCAACCAGCCGCAGATGATTCGCCAGATAAACGCCCTTGCACGCCTGGCTGACTGGGTCTTGCCGGGCTTGAGCGAAGGCCGCTTGCTCACGGGTTTCGACGACCCGGCCGACATCGCCGCCTTCTACCTCGACCAGGGCGCCGAAGCCGTGGCCATCAAGCTTGGGCCGGATGGCGCTTACTTCCGCACCCACATGGACCAGGGCTTTGTCGCCGCCGTGCCGGTGGAAAAAGTCGTCGACACCGTCGGCGCCGGGGATGGTTTTGCCGTCGGCATGATCAGCGCCTTGCTCGACAACCTCAGCTTCCCCGAGGCCGTACAGCGCGGCAACTGGATCGGCAGCCGCGCCGTACAAAGCCGCGGCGATATGGAAGGCCTGCCCACCCGTTCGGCGTTACCCACTCGATCCGTTGCATGACCCACACCCTGTTGCCACAACTACAACAAGCTCAGGAGCAACCCCATGGATACCTTGAAACTCGCCACCCGCCGCTGGTGGTACACCATGCCCATCGTCTTTATCACCTACAGCCTGGCGTACCTGGACCGCGCCAACTACGGCTTCGCCGCCGCCTCCGGGATGGCCGAAGACTTGATGATCACCCCCGGCATGTCGTCGCTGCTGGGGGCGCTGTTCTTTCTCGGTTACTTTTTCTTCCAGGTGCCGGGGGCCATCTACGCGCAGAAACGCAGTGTTAAAAAACTGATTTTCGTCAGCCTGATCCTGTGGGGCGGCCTGGCCACCCTGACCGGGGTGGTGTCCAACGCCTATATGTTGATCGCCATTCGCTTCATGCTCGGGGTGGTGGAAGCCGCGGTGATGCCGGCGATGCTGGTTTACCTGTGCCACTGGTTTACCCGTGCCGAACGCTCGCGGGCCAACACGTTCCTGATCCTCGGCAACCCGGTGACCATGCTGTGGATGTCGGTGGTGTCAGGTTATCTGGTGCAGCATTTCAGTTGGCGCTGGATGTTTATCATTGAAGGCCTGCCAGCCGTGATCTGGGCGTTTATCTGGTGGCGCCTGGCGGATGAGCGGCCCAAGGATGCCCAGTGGCTGAGTGACGCGCAGAAGCAGGACTTGGAAACCGCCCTGGCCGCCGAGCAAGTCGGCATCAAGGCCGTGAAAAACTACGCCGAAGCCTTTCGCTCGCCCAAGGTCATCATCCTGGCGTTGCAGTTTTTCTGCTGGAGCATCGGCGTGTACGGCTTTGTGCTGTGGCTGCCGTCGATCCTCAAAGCCGGTTTGCAGATGGACATGGTCGAAGCGGGCTGGCTGTCCGCCCTGCCTTACCTGGCAGCCGTCATCGGTATGCTCGCAGTGTCCTGGGGCTCGGACAAGCTGCAAAAACGTAAACGTTTTGTGTGGCCGCCGTTGCTGATCGCGTCCATCGCTTTCTACGCGTCCTACGTCCTGGGCGCCGAGCACTTCTGGTGGTCCTACACCCTGCTGGTGATCGCCGGCGCCTGCATGTACGCGCCTTATGGCCCTTTCTTCGCCATCGTCCCGGAGATCCTGCCGGCCAACGTTGCCGGTGGCGCCATGGCGCTGATCAACAGCATGGGCGCGCTCGGCTCGTTCGGTGGTTCGTACCTGGTGGGTTATCTCAATAGCAGTACCGGTTCGCCCGGCGCCTCCTACCTGCTGATGAGCGGCGCATTGATGTTCGCCGTGGTGCTGACGATTTTCCTCAAGCCCGGCGCCAGCGACCGTGAGCGCGCGCCGTCGCCTACGTTTGAATTGAAGGTAAAAACCCAATGAAGAAGTCTGTCGTTTTATACAAAAAACTCTCGGCGCCATTGATGGCCCGCCTGCACGAGCACGCCGATGTCACCCTGATCGACGCGCTGGACGAGCCCGGCCTGGCCAGGTTGCGTGACGCCCTGCCCAGCGCCCATGGGCTGCTGGGTGCGAGCCTGCGCCTGGACGCCGAGCTGCTCGCTCTGGCGCCCCACCTGGAAGCAGTGGCCAGCGTCTCGGTCGGTGTCGACAACTACGACATCGACTACCTGACCCAACGCGGCATCCTGCTCAGCAACACCCCGGACGTACTCACCGAAACCACCGCGGACACCGGCTTTGCGTTGATCCTGGCCACTGCCCGTCGCGTGGTCGAACTCGCCGACATGGTGCGTGCCGGCCAATGGAACAAAAACATCGGCCCCTCGCATTTCGGCAGCGACGTGCATGGCAAGACCCTGGGCATTATCGGCATGGGCCGCATCGGTGAAGCCCTGGCCCAACGCGGGCATTTCGGTTTCGGCATGCCGGTGATCTACCACAGCCACTCGCCCAAGCCGTTGGTAGAAGCGCGCTTCGGCGCGCAATACCGCAGCCTCGCGGCGTTGCTCAAGGAGGCTGACTTTGTCTGCCTGACGCTGCCGCTCACGGCTGAAACCGAAAAACTGATTGGCGCTGAAGAATTTGCGCTGATGGGCCCCGAGACGATCTTTATCAATATTTCTCGGGGCAAAGTCGTCGATGAAGCCGCGCTGGTCGAGGCCCTGCAGCAACGTACGATTCGCGCGGCGGGCCTGGATGTGTTTGAGCGTGAGCCGCTGAATCACGACTCGCCGTTGTTGCGCTTGAATAACGTGGTGGCCACGCCGCATATCGGTTCGGCGACCCACGAAACGCGGGAAGCGATGGCCCGTTGTGCGGTGGATAATCTGCTCGCGGCATTGTCGGGGGAACGGCCGAAAAACCTGGTGAATCCGGCAGCCTGGAAACCCTGAATCCCGAGCGCTGAACAGGTTCAATGTGGGAGCGGGCTTGTCGGACCGCCGAACCGCTGCGATAGCATCAACTCGGTGTACTTAGTGGACCGAGGTGTCTGCATCGCAGGCAAGCCAGCTCCCACAGAAAAGCAGAGCACTGCGGTGCTGGCAGCTAAACTCGGTCAAA
>NZ_LXJP01000076.1:0-29142 GCF_001728855.1 Pseudomonas sp. AP19
CAGCAGATCAAAAGCAGAGCACGGCGGCCTGAAAGCCGACCTGAGTGGTAGAAGCAACAGCCAGGGCAAGGTCCGGATCAAGAGCTGCTTTTTTGTGGGAGCTGGCTTGTCGGACCGCCGAACCGCTGCGATGCAGACACCTCGGGTACATCAGGCATAAGCAGTAGATGCCATTGCAGGCAGGCCAGCTTCCATGGAGCCCGTAGCCGCCATTACCCAAACAATGGCTATGTAGTCGCTCTCAAGGGTTACTCACGCGGTTCAACCACTCGGTAAACAATCGGACCTTGGATAAGCCTTGCTTGTCCGCTGCCACGTCCAGCCAATAACCATACGGGCCGATCACTTCCACCGCTGTGATGGGCAATAAACTGCCATTCGCCAGTTCGCGCTCGATCATTTGCCGGTCTATCACGGCCAGGCCGCCGCCCGCCAGGGCGGTGTGTATGACTTGGTCCAGGGTGCTAAATTCCAGGCCCTGGCTCGCATCGATGTCGTCTCGGCCCATGGCAGCCAGCCAGTTTTCCCAGACCTTCAAGCGCTTGCCGTCGTGCAGGATGTGTAGCAATGGGAATCGCTGCAGGTTGGGCGGTTGGCCGTCGCTGAACAGCTCCGGGCTGGCCACGGCGATGTGGCGTTCCATCACCAGCAATTCGCTGCGGCAATGCGGGTCTGATTCCCGGCCGAAGCGAATTCGGCAGTCGATCTCTGCCAGGCTGTCATGGCTGTTCTGGTGCGTGACGCTGAGGTTGATAGCCGGATAGCGCTCGCAAAAGCGTCGTAAGTGCGCCGACAGCCAGCGCGTGGCCCAGGTCGGCGGCGCGACGATGCGCAGGCGCTGGCGCAGGTTGGGTACGCGCACGGCTTGCAGGGCGCGCTCGATATGGTCGAAGGCGTCGCTCAGGTGCGGGGAGAGGGCGAAGCCGGCTTCGGTCAGGGACAGGCCTTGGGGCGTGCGGATGAAGAGGGCGACGCCGAGGTAGTCTTCCAATTGTTTGATCTGGCGGCTGACGGCGCCTTGGGTGACGTTAAGGCCCACGGCAGCCTGGCTGAAGCTGCGGTGGCGGGCGACTTCTTCGAAGATGCGCAGCATGTTGAGAGCGGGCAGTTGGCGCATGAAAGGACTTCCACACTGGTTGTTTTTATAGTGCCTGTAGCGGCCTCTTCGCGAGCAAGCCCGCTCCCACAGTTGGAATGCATTCCTAATGTGGGAGCGGGCTTGCTCGCGAAGGCTTCAGTGGTATCGCCTCCGATTAGAAGTAGTACCCAATGTTCATATACAGCTGATTCTCCCACTGGTTACTGCCACCCGCGCCCAAACTTTCGGTGTAGCTGCTGCCGCCGATATACGGATCGTTCTTGCCAATCAACCACTCTGTCGCGACCCACAACTTGCTCACCGAAAACGACGTGCCGAGGATCACCCGCTGCGAGGTCTTGAACTGACTTTCGGATTTATCAAACGCACTGTAGTTGGCATACAGCTTTACGCCGCTGACCTGGTCAAACAGGTATTTGCCGCCCACGTCGTAGCTCAAATCCGCCACGTACAAGTTGCCTCGGCTGGCCACGTTGAACGTCCCGTCATAACCGCCCAGGGTGACGACGCTATTGGTGCCCGGGTTGCGCGGTGACATTTGCTGGCGCGCCGCCTGCAATTGCACGCCCCATGGCCCGTTCTTGCCCAGGTAGTGGATTGCCACCGCATTGCGGCGGCCGTCGTCGTTGGTGTCTTTGTTTTCCAGCGTGGAGGTCAGGCCGGAAAGCCCGACTTCGGATTTCCAGTTGCCCAGCTCCAGGGCCTTGGCCACCCGCACCACCACGGTGTTGCGCTCCTGGTTGTTGCTGCCGTCGCCCACGTAGCTGTCGGCTTCGGAGATCACGCTGGAGTAGGTCACGCCCTTGCTGGTGCCTTTGCCTTGCCACGCCGGGCGCAGGTAGTAGCCGGCCTGGATATTCCAGTCGCCGCTTTGCTGGATGTATTTGGCGCCGACCTGTTGCACGTCTTCCAGGCCGATGACGTTGCCCAGGGTCTCGTAGAAGGTGCTGCCAAAGTAAGGCTGCAAACCAAACGGCACCGTGTTCAAGCCCACTTGCACCTGCTGGTTCGGGTTGAATTTGTAGCCGACCCAGGCGAACTTGGCGAACTGGATATCGCCGTAGTTCTTGGTGTACTGGTACGGGTAGGAACGCCCGTAGAACCGGTACTGCGCCTCGCCGATCCAAGTGTCGGAGTTGTACTTGGCGCTGAGGAAGGCCGTGTCGAGGCCGAACTTCTGGATGTCGCGATCCGGGTCATAATCCCAGCGTGCACGCACGGCGCCGCCGAGGTCGAGGTTGTCGGTGACCTGATAAGCCATGGCCGGTGCCGCAAGGGCGCCGAGCACAGGGACCAGGGCGATGTAACGTAGGGTTGGTCGCATGGTTTTGCTCTCATTATTGGTTATTTTTTGGCAACAGCAGCCCGTTGCCGCAGCGAACGCTGCGACGCAGGGAAAGGGTGACAACTCAGTGCGCTGCGGGGCGGATCAATCTCAACGGGGGGCCGGCAGCCGGTAGTTGCGTCGCGCCCGGCGCAGCGGCCAGCAGGGCCTGGGTGTAGCTGTTTTGTGGCCTGAGCAGTACCTGTTCGGCGGTGCCGTATTCCACCACTTCACCCTGGCGCATCACGGCGATGTGGTCGCTGATCTGCGCCGCCACACGCAGGTCGTGAGTGATGAACAGGATGCTCAGGTTCAACTGCTGTTGCAGGTCGGCGAGCAGCTCCAGCACCTGTTTTTGCACCGACACATCCAGCGCCGAGACACTTTCATCGGCGATCAACACTTCCGGGCGCATGGCCAGCGCACGGGCGATGCCAATGCGCTGGCGCTGGCCACCGGAGAACTGTCGCGGTTTGCGCTTGAGGGCGTCACGCTTGAGGCCGACCTGTTCGAGCAAATCACCGGCCTCGGCCCAGGCATCCTTGGCCGACAACCCACGCAATTGTGCGGCGCGGGCGATGATGTCACCGACGCGGTGCCGTGGGTTGAGCGAGCCGTAGGGATCCTGGAAGATCATCTGGATACGCCGCCGATTGGCCGCCAGGGCCGAGCCGCGCAAGGCCAGAAAATCTGTGTCGCCGACCCACACATGCCCGCTGTCGCTGTCGACCAGGCGAATGGCCGCTTTAACCAGGGTGCTTTTACCCGAGCCGGACTCGCCGACAATCGCCAGTGTTTTACCGCGTGGCAGGTTCAGCGACACGTTGCGCAGCGCCGCCACCGAGCTGCCGCCGACGGTGTAGGTCTTGGTCAGGTGTTCGATGCGCAACGCCAACTCGCCATCCGCGCTCGGCGTGTGCAATTCCGGGTGCAGTGCCGGTACTGCCGCGATCAGCTTGCGGGTGTAGGCATGCGCCGGGGCATTCAGCACTTGGTCGCGCTCACCGATTTCCACCAGGCGGCCGCCTTCCATGACGGCAATGCGGTCGGCAATGTGCGCCACCACGCCGAAATCGTGGGTGATAAACAGAATGCCGTGCTGGCCACGCCCACGCAGCTCGCGTACCAGTTTCAATACCTGGGCCTGGGTAGTCACGTCGAGGGCCGTGGTGGGCTCGTCGGCGATTAACAAATCCGGGTTCATCGCCAGCGCCATGGCGATCACCACGCGCTGGCATTGGCCGCCGGACAGTTGATGGGGAAAGCTGTTGGCAATACGTGGCGGGTCGGGCAACTGGGTGGATTCAAGCAGCGCGAGCATGCGTTCGCGACGGTCGCGCTGGGGCATTTGCGGGGCATGGATAGCGAAAATTTCTTCGACTTGCTTGCCGATCCGGATCGCCGGGTTCAGCGCCGCCATAGGCTCCTGGAAAATCATCGCAATGCGGTTGCCGCGCAGTTCGCGCAGGCGTTTTTCGTCCAGGCGGCAGATGTCGTCACCGAGAAAGTCGATCACCCCACCGGCATGCCGCAGGCCTTTGGCGTAATCGCCCATGATCGCCGCCGACAGCACCGACTTACCCGAGCCGGATTCACCGATTACGCAAAGAATTTCGCCCTTGCGTACCTCCAGGCTGATGCCTTGCACGGCGTGGCTGCGGTCGGCGCCGGCGGGCAGTTCGATCGACAGGTTTTGCACCCGTAATACTGGTTGTGCGTTCATGCTCAATTCCTTGCGCCTTGTTGGGCGTTTTCATCCAGGCCGTCCGCCAGCAGGCTCAAGCCCAGCATCAGGGTGGAAATGGCAATGCATGGGAAGATCACCAGATGCGGGAAGGCGATGGCCATGGCGCGGCCATCGTTGATCATGCCGCCCCAGTCGGGGGTCGGTGGCGGCAGGCCAAGGCCGAGAAAACCCAGGGCACCGATCATGATCGCCGTGTAGCCGATGCGCAGGCAGAAATCGACAATCAGCGGGCCGCCGCAGTTGGGCAGGATTTCCACCAGCATGATCCGCAGCGAACCTTCGCCCTGAGTGATGGCGCTGAGGACGTAGTCCCGCGAGCGGATGTCGATGGTCAGCGCGCGCATGATGCGGAAAATCGCCGGGGCACTGGTGAAGGTCACCGCAATCAGGATATTCAGCGCCGATGCGCCGAGGGCAATGATGATCACGATGTACAACACCAGCACCGGGAACGACAGCACCGTGTCGGCCACATACGACAGCACGGCATCGACCCAGCCGTTGAAGTAACCGGCGCACAGGCCCATGGCAATGCCCACGGCGAACGCAGTGAGCGTGGCCAGGATCGACCAGAACAGCACGGTGCGGGTGCCCCAGATCAGCCGCGAGAGAATGTCGCGCCCGATCATGTCGGTACCCAGCAGGAAGCGCTGGCCATTATCGCCGCTGGTCAATGGGGTCAGCAGTGGGGTAAAGCTTTCCAGCGGATCATGGGGCGCCAGCCACGGCGCAAAGAGCGCGATCACGACCCAGCCGCCCACCAGCAGCAGGCCGAGCAAGGCCAAGGAATGTTTGAAGGCGTGCAGGCGATTCATTGGGCACCTCCGCCGAGGCTGCGCAGGGTGATGCGCGGGTTGAGCCAGGTATAAGCCAGGTCTGAGAAAATCTTGGTGATGCCCACCACGACGGCACTGACCATGGCGCAGGCTTCGATCAGGTACACGTCGTGGTTCAGGGACGCGGTGTACAGCAACGAGCCGAAGCCCTTGTAGGCAAAGAACACCTCGACCACGATCACGTTGGACAGCAGCCACGGGATGTACAGCATGATCACCGTGATCGGCGCGATCAGCACATTGCGCAGGGCATGGCGCACGACGATGCGTGCGGTGGAGGCGCCTTTGAGTCGTGCTGTGCGGATATACGGCGACTGCATCACTTCGACCATTGACGCGCGGGTGATTCGCGCCAGGTAGCCGATGCCGAACAAGCACAACACCATCAGTGGCAATACCAGCTCTATCGCACTGAAACCGTCGCTCATGCTGCTGACACCCGGCAGCCAGTTGAGCCAGAACACAAAGATTGCCGAGACGAACACCGCACTGGCGAAATCGGGAATCGACGTGGTGACAATCGACAGGAATGACACCAGGCGGTCGAGCGCGGAGCCCTGGCGGATGCCGGCGAGAATGCCCAGGGTCAATGCCACGGGCACCATCACCAGCAAGGCCAGCCCGGCGAGGGTCAGGGTTTGTGCCAGGTTGGGCAGCAGCAGCTTGATCACCGACTCACGAAAGTACACCGAGGTGCCCCAGTCGCCGCTGACAAAGTCCTTGAGCCACACCAGGTAGCGCCACACAAACGGTTGGTTGTAGCCATGTTCCACCAGCCACGCCGCCCGCTGATCTGCGGCGGAGTAGGGGCCAAGGACGTTGATGGCCACGTCCTCGATGTTCAGTTCCAGGGCCAGGAACACGATCAATGACACCGACAGCAGGGTCGCCACCAGCGCCAGTAACTTGCGCAATAGAAAATGAGCCATGAGTGCATGCTCCGACGAATATTGGGATGCCTGCCCGCGCACGGGCAGGGAGTTCGCGCCTTAGTTCAGGCGCTCAGCCACACGCTGCCCATCGGGTAGAAGTCGGAAGGGTGCACCTGGAAGCCCTGGACCTTTTTGCTCACGGCGGTGAACTTGTCGCCCCAGAACGGCTGCACGATCACGCAGGCGTCCTGCAGGATCTGCTCGACGCTTTGCATGGCCACGGCGCGTTGCTTGGGGTCGATGATGCCCATGGCTTTGTCCAGTGCGGCATCGAAGGCCGGGTCGCTGTAGTGGCTTTCATTCCAGGCGCCGCCGCCGCGGTACGCCAACTCCAGGGACATCACGCCCAGTGGGCGATGGGCCCAGTACGTGAGGCTGAACGCCGCCTTGTCCCAGATCGGCCAGTATTGGGCGGCCGGCACCACTTTGAGGTTGATGCGAATCCCAGCTTCCAGGCAGTTCTGTTGCAGGATCTGCGCACAGTCCTGTTCATAGCGGCCCTGGGTGTTGCCGACGATCAGGTCGATGTCGATGCCGTTCGGGAAGCCGGCTTCGGCCAGCAGCTTCTTGGCCATCGCCACGTCGCGGTTGCGTTTGGGCAGTGGGAAGTATTCGGGGTGGGAGGGCGCCACATGGTGGTCTTCGCCCAAGGTGCCCATGCCGCGGTAGGCGATCTTGAGCATCTGCGCGTTATCGGCACACAACACCACGGCCTTGCGGACACGCAGGTCGGTGAACGGCTTTTGATCGCAGGCCATGCGCATCACCACGGTTTGCGCGGATTTGCAGGTGAGCAATTGCGCGCCGGGCAGGCGCTTGGCGAGGTCCAGCTCGGCCACGGTCACGCGGTACAGCACGTCCACTTGCCCGGCTTGCAAGGCCGCGAGGTGAGTGGACACGTCGGTGCCCATGTCGATGTAGCGCAGTTCGTCGAGGTTGGCGGGCTTACCCCAGTAATCGGCGCGCTTGGCGAACGTCGCCTGTTTGTTCACCGCAAACGCGACCAGCTTGAACGGCCCGGTGGCCAGCGGGTTTTTCGCCCAGTCATCACCGGCTTTGAAGCTGCGGTGCACGATGGCGCAGGTGAACGCGTTGAGCATTTCCGGGATCGCCAACATCGGCCGCTTGAGCTGCAGGCGGAACTGGTAGTCGCTGACTTTTTCAAAGGCCTTGATGTCCTGGAAGGCGGTGCGGTTGACCGACTTGGAGTCAGCGGCAATCCAGCGCTCGATGTTGTGCTGCACGTCGTCGACGTTGAAGCTGTCGCCGTTGCTCCACTTCACATCCTGGCGCAGGTTGAAGGTCCAGGTGGTGAGGTCGTCGGAGGGGCTCCAGCTTTCGGCGAGGTAGGGGTGAGTGATGTTATCGGCGTCGACCCAGGTCAGGTATTCCAGCGAGTTGCGCAGCAGGTTCGAGGCTTCGATCCAGGTGATCAGCATCGGGTCCTGGATTTCCTGAATCGCACACGCAAAGCGCAGGCTGCCGCCTTGGCGGGCGGGTGTGGCGTCGGCGGCCTGGGCGTCGTTGCCGAGCAAGGCCGAGCCGATAAAGCTACTGGCGCTGGCCACGGTAATGCCCAGCAGGGCGGCGGTGCGCAGGAATTGGCGGCGGTTGATCTCGCCACGTTGGACTTGGGAACACAGGTCATTTACGGCTGGATGCGGCGCGGCGCCGTCCAGGGTAGTCAACTCTTTCATAAGCCTCTCCGGTACTTGCGAATATGCGTTTTTGTTGAACCGCAAGGGTCAGTGGCAAGCGCCGCCAAGGCGCAGCACGGACCGCTGTGAAACCGGCAGGAGAACAAGGCGCAACGAAGTCAGGAGGTGGGCATTGGGACAGGACATAGGGCAACTCTCATGTTGTTTTTATTAGAGATGCCCGCAGTTTTGTCATTTGCGCAAAGATCGACAAACGACAAATTCTGCGATGTAACGTTCTATAAATGCATGTTACTGGTCCTGCCCAGGCCCACCTGTCGCGCTAGACGCGTTCAGCGCGGCAACAGGCGTGGGTCGAACGGATAATCGGAGAGCAACTCGATGCTGTGTTCGTGGATGTAGATCTGTTCTTCGAGCTTCACGCCTTCGCCGCCGTCGTCGTGGCCGATGTAGCTTTCCACACAGATGGTCATGCCGGCCTCGAACACACCGTCGTAACCCAGCGCGTCAATGTCTTCGCGGTGCACCACGTAAGGGTACTCGCCGGTCATGCCAACCCCGTGCACCAGGGCGAAGTAGCGGTTGTTTTTGTAATGCTCGGGAATCTTCCAGGCCATCTCGGCGTATTCCTTGAAGCTGCGTCCGGCCTTGAGCATTTCCATGTTGGTTTGCACTTGCTCATAGGCGAGTTTGTACAACTCTTGCTGCTTGGCGGTGGCGGCCTGGTCGCCGCACAGGAAGGTCCGCGAAAAGTCCGCGTAGTAGCCGAAGCGGCCGACCACGTCCGTATCCAGTGCCACCAGATCACCGGCTTCGATCGGCCGCGTGCTGCATTCCTGGAACCAGGGGTTGGTGCGTGGCCCGGAGGAGAGCAGGCGGGTCTCGACGTAGTCGCCGTCGGTGGCGATCACATGCTGGTGCAGGTGCGACCACAACTGGTTCTCGGTGATGCCGGGTGTCAGCTTGCTTTCCATCAACCGCACGCCGGCCTCCGTCGCACGCAGGCTGGCGCGGATCATCTTCAGCTCGTTGGGCACCTTGATGCAGCGCGCACGCTCCAACGGTTCCTGGGCGTCAAACACCTGGTAGCCGAGCTTTTGCAATTCGAAGGCCGCCGCCGAGGTGGCGCTTTCAATCGCGATGCGTTTACCGCCACCGCACTTGCGCACCAACTCGTCAATTTCGGCGGCCCAGTCGGCGGTGACGTTGCCGAGAAAACTTTCACAGAAGTAATAGGAGATCGCCTTGGCCGGGCGCACTTCATCCACGGTATTGAGGGTTTCGGCCAGGTGCAGGCAGCCACCGAACTCGAAGATCACCACCGGGCCTTCCGCCGGGATAAAAGCATAGCGCGCCGGGTTACGCGCTGAGTACACCTGCATATTGCGTGAGCCGGTGGCGTAGCGCATGTGGGTCGGGTCGAACAGCACACAGGCGGCGTAGTCGCGTTTTTTCAGTTCGTTGCGCACCCGTTGCAGGCGGTCCAGCTGGATCTGCTGGATTTCGTCATAGGTGGGCTCACAGTCGGTGGGGTTGCGGTTCGGGCCAGACAGACTCATGGAGTGTTCCTCGCAGGGCAAATACGGTTTTATGGGTTTTTAGGGGTGAATCAGTCGAGCAACTGGTCGCTGCGCACCAGGTTGCGTTCGGCTTGCAGGTGGGCTTCGGACAGGCGTCCGTAAAGCTGTTTGGTGCGTTGCGCGCGGCCAATGATCCCGGGCTTTTCCGAGTAGGCGAAGATCGCCGTGTTGCGCTCGGTGGCGCCTGCGACGCGGGTGACCCGGTGTACGGAAAAACGGCCCTTGAAGATCTGCAAATCACCGGGGTTGAGCGTCAGCTCCTTGACTTGCGCGCGGTCTTCGCCGCGTACGACTTTGCCCACGGCGCCAAGGTTTTCCTGGCTGCGCGAGCGGATCATCGGCGCGTATTCGAACAGGCCGCCGGCCTCGGGCTTCTGGGTCATCATGCTGACGATGAATTCGTTGGTGTCGAAGTGCCAAGGCTGCTCGGTACCCTCGGGCATCACGTTGATGACCAGTCCGGCGAAAGGGTCGGCGTATTCGAAAATCTCCGGTTCGTCGAGGCATGCACCGATAAAACGTTTCATCATCGGCGAGACATACAGGCGATGAATGATTGCGTCGGGGGCGATCATGTCGCGGGTCACAAAGCCGCTGGTGCGCTCCATGAACGTGCGACGCGGGTCATCCTGGGGCAGGCTGGCGTCGTCTTCGGTGAAGTAGGCGTTGACCTTGCGCACCGAATAAAACGTTTTGCCTGACAGTGCCTGGCCTTCCAGGCGCGCCTGTTCCAACACCTCGGGGCGCAGGAAGTTCTTTAGCAGGCAGCAACCGTCCTCGGCCAATTCGGCGCGGGCATGTTCAATTAATGCCTGTAATTGGACATGGCCCGAATCATGTATGGGATACAGCGCAGTATTAATGATGTCGCTGATATCACCGGTTTCGGCATCGGCAAGTTTAAGACTCATACACGGCTCCAAGTAGGGTGTTGTGTTGAGTGGATAGTTGCGTAAAGCGATTTGAAGTGGAAATTACAAGTTGTGATCGAATCCATCGGCAGGGGCGATAGTTATGTCAGGCGAACTGGATGGCAGCTTACTTAAAGTGTTTGTGGCAATTATCGAGTGCCAGGGTTTTTCAGCCGCAGCCGAGCGTCTGCATAAAACCCAGTCCACCGTCAGCCAGAGCTTGCAGCGGCTGGAGGAGATTGTTGGCACGCCGCTGATCCATCGCACTAGCCGCTCCATCGGCCTCACCCCGAGTGGGGAAACCTTTCTGATTTACACCCGGCAAATCCTCAAGCTGCACCACGAGGCCGTGGCTGCGGCGCAATTGCCCAATGAGCAGGTGTGTATCCACTTGGGCATGCCGGAGGACTACGCGGAATACTGTCTGGGCGGGATGCTCAAGGACTTCCAGGCGCAGTTTGCCCAAGTGCGCCCGGACATCTGCTGCGAGATGTCCACCGCGCTGGTCAGCCGGTTGCACCGCGGCGAGTTGGACCTGGTGTTGGGCGTCGAACATGCCGGCCTGCAGCCCGGTGAATACCTGTGCGACGAGCCGCTGGTGTGGGTGGCGGCGCCGAGTTGGAGTGCTGTGGGGCGCCAGTCGGTGCCGCTGGCGGTGTACGCCGAGGGCTGTGCGTTCCGTGCCAATGCTGTGCAGGCGCTGGCCCAGGCTGGACGTTCATGGCAGGTGGTGTACACCAGTCAGAGTCCTCGCGGAATCGCGATTGCGATTGAGCAGGGTTTGTCGGTTGGGGTGATGGCGCGGCGCCTGGTGCCGGCTGGCTGGCAGATTCTGGATGAGCGCCAAGGCTTCCCGCCGATTGCGCCGGCCCGCCTGATGTTCTGGCGTTCAGCCGGTTGCCAGGTGCCGGAAGTGGCGGCGCTGGTAGAGATTTTGCAGCGCCAGTTGGGGCGCTCAGGGTACCTGGACAGGCCGCGCAGCGTCAGTCGCTCGCCGAGCCATGCGTTTGAGCAATAACAGGCCCGCGAGCACCCAGCCGACGATCCACGCATGCACCCCGGCAAATTCGCCGCTGGCCTGCAACAGCCAGCCGCACAAGCCATTGGCCGAGGCGCTGGCCAAGCCATAGCTGACCATGCTCAGGCTCACCACTTGCAGGCTGTGCACCGGGTTGAGGCGTGCGCTGAGATAAGCTGCCATCAAGCCCCACGAGGGGAAATAGAACACTGCAAACACACCGGCGGCCAACCAGCTCAACAACAGGCTGGGATGCCACAGCAGGCCAATCATGGCGAGGCCGAAAGCGCCGATGCTCAGCGCAAGCACCCGCAACGCACCCCAGCGATCCGCCAGCGTGCCCAACAGCAGGCCGCCGATTGCGCCGCCGATGCCGATCAGCGTCCACATTGAGCCGGTCACTGCTGCGCCGACGTGCAGGCGCTCGCTGACAAATGCCGACAGAAAATTGAGAAACGGCCCACTGATTGCGCCGATAAACCCGCTGAGCAAGACAATCTGCATGGCCACGGGGTGTTCCAGGCACACGTTCAACCACTGCCTCAGCACCTGATTGAACGCGGGCGGCCGGCTGGCGCGTGGCGCCTGTTCGGTGTAGGGGGCCAAGGCCCACAGCGTCAGCAGCGTGACCAGCAGCGTCAAGCCTGCGCAGATCAGCCAGAACTGGCGTAACGACAACCCCTGTAGCCAGGTGATCAGCAACCCGTTCAGGCAAATCGCAAAGGCCGCCCCCGAAGACGCCAGCCCCAGCACGCGACTGCGGTGGCTGGCCGGGATGACCTCGCGGGCGAGTGCCGCAATCGCGTTCCAGTTCGACACCGCACACGCCGACACCAGCGCCAGGCACAGGGCAAAGGGCAGCACCCAGGGTGTCGCCACCGCCAGCGCCAGCAACACCGGGCTCAGCACCATGGTCAGCCGCACCATGGTGCGCGGGGTCACCCACGCCGCGGCAATGCCGCTGGCGATGGACGCGCCCATATAAAACAGCTGCAGCAAGGCGGCAATCAGCGCCGCCTGGCTGTAGCTCAGTTCAAATACCTGGCGAATCTGCGGCAATAAAGCGGAATACAGAAAAATACTGAAACCGTGGGTGGTGGCGTTGCAGGCGGTGAACACCAGTGCCAACAGCGCAATACTTCGCCGCGATGAAACAGACGTACTCGACATGGCGCGGCCCTGATTTAAATGATGAGTCAGGCAAATGGGTGAGTTGTTGCAGAGACTAACTTTTGTGGTGAGTGGGCGACCAATGCTTAATTGTCTTAGTGTGCATGCGTCATACGCGTGCTATTTATTCGTCAGCGACGTATTCAGGTTAAAAACGACGCAGTGGGCGTTAGCCGAGTTTTCTTCGGCCGCAGAGGGTGCTACCCCAGGTTCAATACAAAAAGGTATGTTGTGTGCAGCATTGCTCTGCTCAATCTTCCTTGTCCGCTGCTGTCGAGTGCCCCCCATGAAACGCAAAATGCCTGGTCTCAATGCCCTCAAAGCCTTCGAAGTTGCCGGCAGCACCGGCAGTTTTACCCGGGCTGCCGAGCTGTTGAACGTGACCCAAAGTGCGGTCAGTCGCCAGGTCCGCCAGCTTGAGGAACAACTGGGGGAACACCTGCTGGAGCGGCGTCACCACCATTTGGAGCTGACCAGTGCCGGGCGTGTGTTGTTGCGGGCGTTGCATCAGTCATTTGACAAGATCGAGCTGACGGTGCGCAGCATTCAGCAGAAAACCCATTCCAACCGACTGCACCTCCACGCGCCGCCGACCTTTACCAGCCGCTGGTTGATGCCGCGCCTGGGAAGGCTGCGCGAGCAACACCCGGAGTTGGAGTTGAGCATCACCACCTGCATGCAGGACACCCTGGCACAGACCAGCACCCTCGACTGTGCGATTCGTTTTGGTAATGGTGAGTGGGATGGTCTGGACAGCTCGTTGTTGTTCCAGGAGCGGCATATCGCCGTGTGCACACCGTCGTTGTTCGCCCGCGAAGGTGGCGGGGACGGTATTGACTTGAATCGGATGACGTTGCTGCATGTGCTGGCGAGTGAAGATCAGCGTTATCTCACATGGAAGCATTGGCTGGATGCGGCGCGGATTACCGGGGTCGATACCCAGGGCGGTTATGAGTTTGATTTGCTCAACCTGGCGATACAGGCGGCGGTCGATGGGTTGGGGATTACCATTGCGGACTGGCATATGGTGGCGTCGGAGTTGGCCAGTGGGCAGTTGACGCAGGTGTTGAATGTGCATGTGGAAGGGCATCAGTCCTATTGGCTGGTGACCCGGCCGGAGCAGACGGATATGCCGCAGTTGCAGGTGTTTGGGCGCTGGCTGCAGGAGGAAATCTGGTTGGCGCAGCGGCAGTTGGAGCCTTCTACGGCGGCGGGGTGAGTTCGAGTACCTATCCGATACCGCCGTCACGGATAGGTACTCGAACACCCGTAACCTTCGTTTTCCTCACGTTACCCCGCCCAATAAGTCGTTTGCACACCCCCCAAGCAAATACAAAACTGCATGTCACTCGCAAAACAACAACGTTGGGCAAACCACATGCAATTCGAGCGCAATTTCTACAACGGTCAGTTCGTCGAGCCCGCCAGCGACGCCCTGATCGCCGTTTACAACCCTGCCAATGAATCCCTGGTCGGCCACGTGAGCGCCGCCACCGCCGATGAGGCCATTGCCGCCGTCGACGCTGCCGCCATCGCCCAGAAAACCTGGGGCAAGCTCACCAGTATCGAACGCGCCGAACACTTGCGCGCCTTGGCCGACGCCCTCGACAGCCACGCCGAAGCCATCGGTGCGGCCCTGGCCCGCGAGTCCGGCAAGAGCGTCAGCGATGCCTGCAATGAAGCACGCTACGCCGCACAAATCACTCGCTATCACGCCGAATGGGCGCGTCGCATCGAAGGTGAAATCATCCCCAGCGACACGCCGGATGAAAACCTGTTCCTGCAACGCGAGCCGATTGGCGTCGTGGCCTGCCTGATCCCGTTCAACTACCCGGTCTACACCTTGCTGCGCAAGGTCGCCCCGGCGCTGATCGCCGGTAATACCGTGGTGGTGCGCCCGAGCAACAACACGCCGCTGTCGGCGTTCGAAATTGCCAAGGCCGTGGTCACCTCCGGGCTTCCGGCCGGTGTCATCAACATCCTGACCATGGACCATGCCACCGCCGCCAGCGTCTGCACGCATAAAGCGGTCGGCCTGATTACGCTTACCGGCAGCGTGAACGCCGGGCGTATCGTGCTCGATTACTGCAAGGCCAATATCGCCAAGCCGTCTCTGGAGCTGGGCGGCAAGACCCCGGCGATCATCGAGGCCGATGCCGACCTGGAAAAGGCTGCCAGCGCCATCATCGGCTCCAAGACAACCCACTGCGGCCAGCTCTGCACGGCGGTGGAGCGGGTGTATGTGCACGAGAGCGTCTACGACCGGTTCCTGGCCTTACTGAAAACCCAGATAAGCGCCGTCCAGTTCGGCGACCGGGCCAACGATGAAAGCCTGATGGGCCCGCTGGTCAACGCCAGTTCGCAAAAGAACATCCACGCCATGGTCGAGCGCGCCGTGGCTGCCGGTGCTGTACTGGAAACTGGCGGCGTGCTGCCCGAGGGCCCCGGCCATTTCTACCCGCCGACCTTGCTCAGCGGCTGCCGCCAGGACATGGAAATCATCCAGGAAGAAATTTTCGGCCCCGTGCTGCCGGTGCTCAAGTACCGCAATATCGACGAGGCACTGGCCATGGCCAACGACCATCAGTTCGGCCTGTCGTCGGTGCTCTACACCGAGAACTACCGCACGGCGATGAAAGTGGCGAACGCCATTGAAGCCGGCGAGTTGTACGTCAATCGCACCCCGGCGGACCCGTATCAGGGCTTTCACGCCGGTTGGAAACGCTCAGGGCTGGGCGGCGATGACGGCAAGCACGGAATGCTGGAGTTCACCCAGACCCGTCTGGTGGTCATGAAGTACTGATTCACGCACACCGGCTGCACCTTCAATAAAAACAATTATGAGGGCACCTGCACAGTGGGTGTCCGAGGTCATCAAGATGTCCAAGCCTGCACCCGTTGCCCAGGATCTCGATGCCGTGTCCGCGGCAAAAAGCGACACCGCCAGTCGCTATTTCCAATTGCTCTTGCTGGTATTGGCCGCCGGGGCGATTTACCCGATCCTCTACCTGCGCCAGGTCTACCAGACCACCATGCTTGACGTGTTCCAGATCAACCACAGTGAACTGGGCTACTTGTACTCCATGCTCGGCACCGTCTTTTTGCTCAGCTACCTGCCCAGCGGTTGGCTGGCCGACCGTTTGCCGCCGCGCTTTTTGATCTTTTTCTCGCTGGTCGCCACCGGCGCCCTGGGCCTCTGGTATTCGACGGTGCCGTCGATGACCGGCCTGATGATTATCTTCGGTTGCTGGGGGCTCACCACCGGCCTGACCTTCTGGGCCTCGGTGCTCAAGCGCGTAAAGATGATCGCCCACCCCACTGAGCAAGGGCGTTTCTTCGGGATACTCGATGGCGGTCGCGGCCTGGTTGAAGCGTTATTGGCAACCGTGGCCCTCGGTCTGTTCGCCTATGCCACTGAAACCCGCAGCCAGTCGGCGGCCGAAGGTTTCAAACAGGTGGTCTACCTGTATTCGTTCATCTGCATCGCCATCGGCTGCGGGCTGGTGTTGCTCAAGGACCCCAAGTTCATGGCCGAAACGTCGGCGGTGGAGAAGGGTAAGTTCAACCTGATTGCCGACCTCACGACCCTGGTGAAGATCCCCGAGCTGTGGCTGGTGACCGCCATTGTGTTCTGCGGTTATCACATGTTCTGGGCCACCTACAGCTTCTCCGATTACCTGCAAGGCAGCGGCATGACCGCCG
Source organism: Pseudomonas sp. AP19 (assembly GCF_001728855.1). Lineage (NCBI taxonomy): Bacteria > Pseudomonadati > Pseudomonadota > Gammaproteobacteria > Pseudomonadales > Pseudomonadaceae > Pseudomonas > Pseudomonas sp. AP19. The sequence goes on from NZ_LXJP01000076.1 coordinate 15,978, forward strand.
TCATGGCCGGCACCATCACCACCATCAAATTGTGGATGCGCCCCATCGGCGGCATTGGCGGCGGTTGGTTGGGGGACAAGTTCTCGAATATCTCGGTGCTGATCGTCGCGCTGGTGCTGGTAACGCTGGCCATGGTCGGGCTGATTGTGTTCCCGGCGCTCAATAGCCTCGGCCTGTTGATCGGCACGGTGATCTTCATCGGCCTGATGACGTATGCGATTCGCGGCCTGTACTGGGCGATCCTCGACAGTTGCGACATCCCGCTGCGCATCACTGGCCTGGCCATCGGTATTGTCTCGGTAGTGGGTTACTTACCCGACACCTTTATCCCGCTGATCAATGGCTACCTGACCGACACCTACCCAGGCAAGGCCGGTTACAACCTGTACTTCGGCTACATCGCTTTTGTCGGCGTGCTCGGGACCCTGGCGGCCCTGACCCTGCGTGCTCGAATCAACCGTAAAAAATTCAACCAGACAGGTGCCTGAGATGAAAATCGTCGCCCTTGAAACCCATCTCGTCGCCGTTCCACCGCCGCACATTGGTGGGATGTACTGGCTGTTCGTCAAGCTCAAGACCGACTGCGGCATCGAAGGTGTCGGTGAGATCTACGCCGCCACCTTTGGCCCCAAGGCCATGCTGCCGATCATCGAGGATGTGTTTGAGCGCTACCTGCTCGACCACGACCCGCACCATATCGAGCGCTTTTTCCGCCAGGCCTATTCCAGCGGTTTCACCCAACGCCCGGACTTGACCATGATGGGTGTGGTCAGCGGCCTGGAAATGGCCTGCTGGGACATCATCGGCAAGGCGGCCAACAAGCCGGTCTACGAATTGCTCGGCGGCAAGGTCAACGAGCGCCTGCGTTCCTACACCTACCTGTACCCGGTCAACAGCCAGGGCGAGTATGACTATGACGACCCGGACCTGGCGGCCGAGTGCGCCATCGAGAACATGAACAAAGGTTTTACCGCCGTGAAGTTCGACCCGGCGGGGCCGTACACCGCGTACTCCGGCCACCAGATTTCCCTGGAAGTGCTGGAACGCTGCGAGACCTTCTGCCGCAAGATCCGCGAGGCGGTAGGCGACAAGTGCGACCTGCTGTTCGGCACCCATGGGCAGATGGTGCCGTCGTCGGCAATTCGCCTGGCCAAGCGCCTGGAGAAATACGACCCGCTCTGGTTCGAAGAGCCGGTACCGCCTGGCCAGGAAGAGGCCATGGCCCAAGTGGCGGCCAAGACCAGTATCCCGATCGCCACGGGCGAACGACTGACCACCAAGTATGAATTCTTCAAGCTGCTACAAGCTGGCGGCGCGTCGATCCTGCAGATGAACGTGGCGCGCTGCGGCGGGCTGCTGGAGGCGAAGAAAATCGCGAGCATGGCCGAAGCCTACTACGCGCAGATCGCGCCCCATCTATACAACGGGCCGATTGGCGCGGCGGCGAGTTTCCAACTGGCCACCTGCACGCCGAACTTCCTGATCCAGGAAAGCATCATGACCTGGGGCGGTTTCCATGCCGACATCCTGACCAAGCCACTGCAATGGGAGGACGGCTACATCATTCCGTCCACTGAGCCGGGCCTGGGGGTAGAGCTGAACATGGACGTGGTGCGCAAGCACACGCCGTATACAGGCGAGCGCCTGCACCTGCAAATGGCTGCCACACCGGCCGACGTCAAAGACACCTCGCCGGCCAAAGGCTGAGCCAGGCACTTCACTACGAATAACGCGGTAATTGTGCATGACATATGACTACATCATCGCCGGCGCCGGCGCCGCAGGGTGCGTGCTGGCCAACCGGTTGTCCGCCTCGGGCGAATACTCCGTGTTGCTGCTGGAAGCCGGCGGCAAAGACAGTTCCTGGTGGTTCAAGATCCCGGTCGGTTTCGCCAAGATGTATTACAACCCGACCTTCAACTGGATGTACTACAGCCAGCCGCAAAAGCAGCTGGCAGGCCGTGAAATCTACGCACCACGGGGCAAAGTGCAGGGGGGCTCGGGCTCGATCAATGCGATGATCTATGTGCGCGGCCAGGCCCATGACTTCAATGACTGGGCCGCCAATGGCAACGACGGCTGGGGCTTTAAGGACGTGCTGCCGTACTTTCGCAAGCTGGAAAACCACCCGTTGGGCGACACCGAGTACCACGGCGGCAGTGGCCCCATCAGCATCACGCCGATGAAGGGCCAGACCCATCCGATCTGTGACGTGTTCCTCAAGGGCTGCGAACAGCTCGGCTATGCGCACAGCGACGACTTCAACGGCCCGAATTTCGAAGGTGCCGGGCTGTATGACGTCAACACCCGCAAGGGCGAGCGCTGCTCCAGCAGCTTTGCTCATCTGCACCCGGCCCTCAGTCGCTCGAACCTGACCGTGGAACTGCATGCGCTGGTTGATCGCGTGCTGTTCGACGACCAGCAACGCGCCACCGGCATTGCCATCACCCAGCACGGCGTGGTCCGTACCTTCACCGCGCGCAAGGAAGTGATCCTGTGCGCCGGCGCGGTGGACACGCCCAAGATATTGCAACTGTCCGGCGTGGCAGACCAGCAATTGCTGGCCGAGCATGGTATCCCGCTGGTCAAGCACCTGCCGGCCGTGGGCGATAACCTGCAAGACCACCTGTGCGCCAGCTACTACTACAAGGCCAATATCCCGACGCTGAATGACGAACTCAGCTCGCTGTTCGGCCAGTTGAAGCTCGGCCTCAAGTACCTGTTTACGCGCAAAGGCGCGCTGGCCATGAGTGTCAATCAGGCGGGTGGTTTCTTTCGCGGCAACGACGCGCAGAAAGACCCGAACCTGCAGCTGTATTTCAACCCGCTGTCGTACCAGATTCCGAAAAACAACAAGGCCAGCCTCAAGCCCGAGCCTTACTCCGGCTTCCTGCTGTGCTTCAACCCGTGCCGCCCGACCAGCCGCGGCACCATCCGCATCGCGTCGAAAAATCCGCGGGACGCGGCGCTCATCGACCCCAATTACCTGAGCACGCAAAAGGACATCGACGAGGTGATCCAGGGCAGCAGGTTGATGCGCAAGATCATGCAGGCGCCGGCGCTCAAGGGCATCACCGTGGCTGAAGTATTACCGGGCGCGGCGGTGCAGACCGATGAGCAGATGCTGCAATACTTCCGTGAAAACAGCGGCTCGATCTACCACCTGTGCGGCTCCTGCGCCATGGGCTCGGACCCGCAGGTCTCGGTGGTGGACAAACGCTTGAAGGTGCATGGGCTGGACCGGTTGCGGATTGTCGATGCGTCGATCTTTCCGAATGTGACGTCGGGCAATACCCATGCGGCGGTGTTGATGGTGGCGGAGAAGGGCGCTGACCTGATTTTGCAGGATGCCTGATTCAGCGTGCCGAGCGCAGGCGTCGGCTGGCCGACGCCTGCGGTGTTAGTCAGACGGATTGTTGCCACTGCGCCACCAGCTCGGCGGTGATGCTCACGCCGCCACACACGATGATCACCACATCGTGTGCTTCGGCGATGGCCGGATGGTCGAGGTACGCAACGGCCAACGATACGCCGCAAGCGGGCTCGACCAACTGACGCAAATCGTCGGCGTAACGGGCAACGCCCATCATTGCGTCGGCGTCGCTGAGTACCACGCATTCATGGGCAAATGCGCGGATGTGCTCAACGGGCCACGCGGCGACTTGAGACGCCGCCAGTGATTTGGCCACGGTGTCGATGCGCGGCAGGCGTACGGGTTTTCCGGCCGCCATCGCCGCCTGGAAGGAGGCGGCACCCGCCGTCTCGCAGGTGATTATCTTGCAGTCGTAGCGCTTGTGCCGTTCGAGTCCGGTCAGGATCCCCGCGAGTAAACCACCGCCACCGACGGAGCTGACGATGCTGTCCACATTCGGGCAGTCTTCAAGAATTTCGTCGACCAGGCTGCTATGGCCTTCCCACAACATCGGGTGGTCGAAGGCTGGCACATAAAAAGCGTCTGAATCGCTGGCCAGACTCAACGCCCGTTGGTTGGACTCTTCCCATAGATCGCCATGCACCACGACCTCACCACCCGCCCGGCGGATGCGCGCTCGGGTCGCTTCGGGAGTGGTGGTGGGCACGACGATGCAGGCTTGCAGCCCCAGGTTGCGCGCAGCAATGGCTGTGGCCAGGCCGGCATTGCCGCCTGACGGGCAGAAAAGTCTGAATTTGCCCAGGCTTGCAGCGTACGCACATAGCGCACTCATGCCGCGTAATTTGTAGGAGCCGCTGGGTTGCAGGTTCTCAAGCTTTAACCAGATTCGGCGCTTGGCGGTAGACAAGCCTGGATGCAGGATCAAGGGGGTTCGCGTGGGCAGTAATGCCGTTTCCCGATTGATCCGTGCCCACAGGTTGCGAATTAACGGCTGGTGCAGCGTGAAGCGCAAGGCGCCGGCTACGTTGGCGATGGTCAGGCTAGCGCTTCTGCAATCATAGGTGACGGTGTGGCTGATAGCCGGTGGCATGCCCGGCGCGTCTTTCTGGCCGTACACAATGACCTGATACAACGCCAGGTCCTCTTCCAGGACCGGCATTTCGCTGCTTTCACTGTCGTCATAAAGGGCCCTGATCCGGCTGAGTGTCAGGTTGCGCAAGTCCAGCGTGAATTCGTCCTGGGCCAAGTCCAGCTTCTGGTGGCCGCTGAAGAAAAACGTCTCGAGGTGCGTGCAACCTACTTCCTGGCGGGTCACCACCAGGCGTGTCAGGTAGGTGCCCGTGCCGTCGCTGTGAGTGAATATCTGGCAGAGTCGGTTCGCAAGCCAGCCGGGTGCAGGATTCGTCACGCTCCAGCCATAGAGGTTTGGAAAGTAAGAAATATTGAACAGTGCACCGGTGGACTGTTGTGCAAAGGCGGAGTGGGCGCGCATGTATTCCACGCTTGAGCGGCCCACCACCGCGAGCGCGTTGGCAATGGCGTGGGTGGCGTAGTCGAGGTTGACGGGTTCGAGCTCGGGCAAGGTCAGGGTCTGGCGACGCTCCAGGGTGTCCATCGCCTGTATCAGCGAGTCACGCCCGGAGCCGATAACCAGGACTTTGCCGAAGCTTTTACCCATCAGTGTGGTTTGGCGGTCGGCATCGCCGGCGTAGGCGATGAATCCCTCGTCGAGATAGACCACGATAAAACTCGCGTCGAGCCCATGATAATTGGCATCGTCGATGATGTTTTGGTGGCGATCGAGGGTGTATTTCTGTTCCCGATAGACCACCTGTTCGACCCTGTCGAAGAGTTGCCGCGCGTGATCGACGCGCCCTGCATACAGAAAGTAAAAGCCGAATTCGGATGCCCAGACCTTGAGCGCCAAGCCTGTCGGGAAGCTTTTGCCTGCATTGCCCTTGCGCAATTCCAGGCCGGTCAACGGCGTGGTAGGCGGTATATCGGGCGCCAGGTTGGAACTGATCAGGTTGTCAGTGATTGCAATAGGAAAGCTTTCGGCAAATAGCAGGGCGGCGACGGTCAAGAATTTCACTCCTGTCAATGAAGGCATAGCCATCCGTGGGGCGGCTATCTTCGCAGAACTGAAACAGCCTGCAACCGTCATCCTCCAGAGGTTTCTATCCGCCGGGTAAGCATCTACCCGCCGCGCAACCGCTCCCGGACACGCGCCCCCAGGCGGGCGGCGCGCGGTTGCATGCGCTGGAGAGTGCGCTGCATTTTCAGCGTATCGGCAAGGCAGCAGGGGTGTTCAAAATTAAAGCGCCACAATGAGGGGCCGTGGCTAAATTGACGGCCTGTCCAGGACTGGATATGTTGTCTTGCATGAACAAGACCTCTCCCGAAGACACCACCCTGATCAGCCAGCTCGAACAGATTGCCGAAGGCTTGAGCAAGACCTTCAGCCCATTCTGCGAGGTGGTGCTGCATGACTTGCGTGACCCGCAGCACGCGATCCTGGCGATCCATAACAACCTCTCCGGGCGTCAGCCGGGTGACCCGGCCACCGAGTTGGGCCTGGCGCGAATTGCCGACCCCGAGTACCCCCAGGTCATCGCCAATTACCAGAACCAATTCGCCGATGGCCGCCAGGTCAAGAGCACCTCGATTGGTATCAAGGACGCCAGCGGCAAGTACGTCGCCGCCTTGTGCATGAATGTCGATCTTTCGTTGTTCCGGGGCTTGCAGGGCATGCTCGAACAGTTCGGTTCGGTCAGCGGTGACAAGCCCGGCGAGTCCCTCGACCCTTCGGGCGCCGACCTGATTCGCACGCGTATCGACCAGTTCGCCGCACGCCTGGCAACCACGCCGCGTGCACTCAAGACGGCGGACCGGCGGGTGCTGCTGCAAGAGCTCAAAGACGCCGGCTGCATGGACATTCGGCGGGCCATGGAAACCGTGGCCTCGCACCTGGGCGTGTCGCGCGCGGCGGTCTACACCTACGCCAAATAGCGCGCCACGGCTTCAATCTCCACCAGGTAACCGTGATGCAACTCGGGCACCGGCACCACCGCGCGGGCAGGGCGGTGATCGCCCAGCGCGGCGGCGTAAACGCGGTCGAACGCCGGCCAGTGCCCGACTCCAGCAACGTACACCGTGACCTTGACCAGATCCTGCGGCGAACCGCCGGCGGCGTTCAGGATGGCCAACAGATTATGCAGTGCGATTTGGGCCTGTTCGGCAAACGGCGCCGACAGGTTGTGACGCCCGTCCGGGCTGACCGGTAATTGCCCGGAGATATACAGCGTGTCGCCGTGGCTGATGGCCTGGGAATAATGCCCGGCCGGTGCCGAGGCCTTCGACGTGTGGATGATCTTCATGGTGCCTCGCTGAGCAGGGCGGCGTAGCGCTGAATATCCACGTTGCCGCCGGTGACGATGATGCCCACGCGCTGGCCTTTGAACCGCTCGCCCAGTTGGCGCAATGCCGCCAGGCCCAGGCAGCCGGTTGGTTCAACCACCAGTTTCATGCGCTGCATGAAGAAGCGCATGGCGTCGATCAACTGCGCGTCGGAGACGGTCAGGATGTCGTTCACCAGGTCGCGGATGATTGGGAAGGTGTAGTTCCCCAGGTGTTGGGTTTGCGCGCCGTCGGCGATGGTCACCGGGGTGTCGATATGCACGATGTTGCCGCTGTGGAACGAGCGCTGGCCATCGTTACCGGCTTGCGGTTCGACGCCGAACAGTTGGCAATTCGGTGACAGGGCGCGGGTCGATAATGCGGTGCCGGAGAGCATGCCGCCACCGCCCAGGCCGACGAACAGCGCGTCCAGCGGGCCGCTGAATTCCAGCAACTCTTTGGCGGCGGTGCCTTGGCCGGCGAGGATGTGCGGGTGATCGTAGGGTGGGATCAGCGTCATGCCGTGTTCGACGGCCAGGGTGCGGCCGATTTGTTCGCGGTCTTCGGTGAAACGGTCATACAGCACCACGCTGGCACCATATTCCCGGGTCGCTGCAACCTTGGCGGCAGGCGCGTCGGTGGGCATCACAATGGTCGCCGGCATGCCCAGTAAACGAGCGGCCAGCGCAACGCCCTGGGCGTGGTTGCCGGAGGAAAACGCCACCACGCCCGCCTTGCGCTGCTGCGCATCAAACTGCGAAAGGGCGTTGAACGCGCCGCGAAACTTGAACGAGCCGGCGCGTTGCAGGTTTTCACATTTGATGAACACCTGGGCGCCGGTTTCGGCGTCGAGGGTGCGCGAAGTCAACACCGGCGTCTGATGGGCGACGCCTGCCAGGCGTTGGGCGGCAGCGATGACGTCGTGGTAGTCAGGCAGTTGCATGAGCGGACCTTGTGTGCGTTTTTGGATAAAATATCCATATCAAGACAAATAGTAAAGATCGGTTTCTCACGTCCGCCATGCTAGCGTTTCGAGCTTCTCTGACCGCTGGAGGGTTCGACGTTGATCCGACTCACCGACTACATTGCCGACGTATCCCAATCCGCGTTGGCGCCTTGGGCTGACCTGACGCCTTGGGCGTTGGTGGCCCAGGCCCCGGCGATTGTTCGCCAATTACTGGTGCAGTTGCCGGCAGACGCTTACGTCATTCAGGATGAAATCGCCATCCACCGTACCGCCACCGTCGAGTCCGGCGCCGTGCTCAAGGGGCCACTGATCATCGGCGCGCATTGTTTTATCGCCAGTGGTTCTCTGCTGCGCGGCGGGTGCTGGGTGGATGCGCAGTGCATCATCGGCCCGGGTGCGGAGTTGAAAAGCTCGTTTGTGTTCAGTGCCAGCAAGCTGGCGCATTTCAACTTTGTCGGCGATTCGGTGCTCGGCCATGGGGTCAATCTGGAGGCCGGCAGCATCGTCGCCAACTACCGCAATGAGCGCGAGGACAAGGACGTGCAGGTGCGGATCAACGGGCAATTGCAGCGCACCGGGTGCGATAAATTCGGCGCGTTGCTCGGCGATCAGTGCCGAATCGGCGCCAATGCGGTGTTAGCGCCGGGGGCGGTGTTGGCACCTGCCAGCGTGGTCGGGCGCGCTCAGGTATTTGACGCAGAGGCTTGCGTATAAACGCAATGTTGAAAAGAACATGGTGTGTCGGCTCGATATTAAATAGAATTAATCTCATTTGAGATTAACTCGCGCCGCGCAGGTTGCTCGCCATGACTGATGCTGTTGCCCCGACCCACGCTGCCGAACTCACGTTGTCGAGTTTGTACCGCGACCACCGCAGTTGGCTGGAAAGCTGGTTGCGGCGGCGCCTGGGCAATGCCTGGGATGCAGCGGACTTGAGCCAGGACACCTTTTTGCGCGTGCTCGCCAGTGCACAGCCCATTGCGCAGATGCAGGAACCGCGTGCCTATCTGGTGACCGTCGGCAAGCGCCTGCTGGTCAATTTTCATCAGCGGCGCAGCCTTGAGCAGGCGTACTTGAATGCGTTGGCAAACCTGCCGCACGCCTGCGTGCCGTCACCCGAACAACGCTGGCTGATGCTCGAAACCCTGCAAGCACTGGATGAGTTGCTTGACGGTTTACCGGTGCTGGTGCGCCGCGCGTTTCTGTGGAGCCAGCTGGAAGGCCTGGGTTATCGAGAGATTGCCGAACGGCTCGACGTTTGCGAACGCACGGTGAAGCGTTACATGGCCCAGGCCTACGAACATTGCCTGCTGGTGGACCTGTGAGTCGCGATGTCGCACGCGCCGCCGCCCAGTGGCTGGCATTGCTGGAGTCCGGCGCCGCCACCGAGCGTGACCATGCGGCCTTGCAGCAATGGCGCGACAGCCATCCTCAACACGAACAGACCTGGCAAAAAGCCCAATCCCTGCGCCAGCGGTTCAGCGACTTGCCACACGCATTGGCGATGGCCAGCCTCGACCGCCCGCAACGGGCGCGGCGCGCACTGCTCAAGCGTGCCCTGGGTGTTGCAGCGTTGGTGCCGACGGCGTGGCTGATCAGCCGCCAGTTGCCCATCGAGGCGTGGCGTGCCGATCTGCACACCGCCACCGGCGAGCGCAAACGCCTGCCTTTGGTCGATGGCAGTAGCCTGCAACTCAATACCGCCACGGCCGTCGATGTCGACCTCGCCCATCGGCGCATTACGCTGGTGGAAGGGGAATTGGCGCTGAGTGTGCCGGGCTCGGCTTTGATCGCAGTGAACACCCGCTACGGCCAGGTCCAGGTCAGCCAGGCCGAGGTGTGTGTGCGGCAGTTGCCGACCGGCTGCCGGGTGTCGGTGCTCAAGGGCGCGGTGCAGGTGCGCGATGTGAGCGGGCAACTGGCGACGTTGAGCAACGGTCAGCAAGCGTTATTAAAGTCCCAGGGGCTTGGGGAGCGGATGCCGTTCGATGCGCAGCAACTGGACTGGCGCGACGGCGTCTTGACCGCGCAAAACCAGGCGCTGGGGGATTTTTTGCGCGAGCTGGAGCGTTATCGCCCCGGTGTGCTGCGCTGGGACCCGAGCCTGGAAACCCTGCGGGTCACCGGCAGCTTTCGCCTGGATGACACCGACCGCATCCTCAGCCTGCTGGCCCAGACACTGGGGTTTGAGGTGCGGGCGCGGACGCGGTATTGGGTGACACTCAGTCGCACATTGGCCTAAATCACATGGGCCCGCTGTAGCTCGGTCAAGGACAGTGCCTTGAGCTGCGCCAGCAGCGGGTCACGCCGGTCTCGCGGGTGAGGCAGGTCCACCGCCAGTGCCTGACGAATGCTGCTTGGCCGGTCGTCCATCACCAGCACCCGGTCACTCAGGTACAGCGCCTCGTCCACATCATGGGTCACCAGCAGCAGGGCAATGGCATGGTGCTCGGCCAGTTGCAGCAGCAAGTCCTGCAGTTTCATGCGGGTGAAAGCGTCCACCGCGCTGAAGGGCTCATCGAGCAATAGTACCTGCGGGCGTGAATACAGGCCGCGCGCGATGGCCACCCGTTGCGCCATGCCGCCGGACAAGGCCTTGGGCAGCGCCTGGGCGAAGCCCGCGAGGCCGACTTCTTCGATCAACTGCGTGACCCAGGCCTTGTCATAGTGGCTGTCATCGCTGAAACCGATGTTTTGCTCCACCGTCAGCCAAGGCATCAGCCGGGGCTCCTGGAATACAAAAGCGACCTCGCCTGCGGGGCTGCGCAGTTCACCCTGGAAGTCCTTTTCCAGGCCGGCGACGATGCGCAACAACGTGCTTTTGCCGCATCCGCTGGGGCCCAGCAGGCTCACGGCTTCGCGCGGTTGCAACGCCAGGTGTACATTTTTCAGCACTGTGGTGCTGGCAAAGTTTTTACGCGCGACGTGAATCTCTAATAACGGTTGCATGCTCATTGCTCCGCGCCTTGGCCATTGAAGGTGTCACGCCAGGCCAGGCAGCGTTTCTCCAGTGCCGCGAGCACGCCATCGCTGACCTTGCCCAACAGCGCCAGCACGATGATTGCCGCCAGCACGATGTCCGGCCGCGAGGTTTCCCGACCATCACTGAGCAAGTAGCCCAGGCCCTTGGTGGCCGCGATCAGTTCGGCGGCCACCAGAAACATCCAGGCCAGACTCAGGCCGCTGCGCAGCCCGGTAAACAGGCCGGGCAGGGCGGCGGGCAAGAGAATCCGGCGCACCAGGCGTGGCCTGCTGAAACCGTACATTTGCCCGACTTCCACCAGCTTGCGGTCGATATCACGAATCGCCGCGACGCCATTGAGGTACACGGGGAAGAACGCGCCAATCGCGATCAGCACGATCTTCGAGGTTTCATCGATGCCCAGCCACAGCAGCAACAGGGGTACCCAGGCCAGGCTCGGAATTGAGCGCAACCCGGCAAACGTTGGCTCCAGGTAGGCTTCGGCTTCACGGCTCAAGCCCACCCAGGCGGCGAAGATCAAGGCCAGGCTCGCGCCAATGGTGAAGCCCGCCAACACCCGCAACAGGCTGGCGCTGATGTGTTTCCACAACGCGCCCTCGGCCAGGTCGGTGAGCGTCACCGCAATCTCGCTGGGGGCCGGCATCTGGTAGGACGGCAGCCAGCCGATACGCACGACCACCTCCAGCACCAGCAGGATCAGCACCGGCAACAGCAGCCCCTTGAGCCGCCGAGGCCAGGCGCTGCGGTTGATGGCGACCGGCGCGGGAAGGGCCGTTGTTTGGATTCTGCTGGTCATCACGCTCCCCTTACTGCTTTGGCAGCGCCTGGCCGAAAGAGGTGTCGATCAATTGGTCGATCACCTGGTCCACGTTCACGCCACGGCGCACCAATTCCTCGGACACCAGGATCGGCGCAGCGGCCTTGGAGGACAGCACATCCTGGGCGGTCAGCAACGGGCTGCCGAGGTCGGTGCGCGACAGTTGCAGCTTGGCCACTTCCAGCGGCAGGCCGGCTTCGTCGGCGAGCAGTTTGGCGAACTCATCCGGGTGTTTCACTGCCCAGTTGCGGGCTTTTTCATAGGCGCCGAGCACCTTGCTGATGGTCTGCGGATGCTCCTTGGCGTACTGCTCGGTGACGCTGACCACGCCGTAGCTGTTGAAGTCCTTGTTGCGGTACAGCAGGCGTGAACCGGCCTGAATTTCACTGGCGGCCATGTGCGGGTCGAGACCGGCCCAGGCGTCTACGTCACCTTTTTCCAGCGCCGTGCGGCCGTCGGGGTGTTGCAGGTGAACTAACTCGACGTCGTCTTTTTTCAGCCCGGCTTGTTGCAGGCTGCGCAGGGTGAACAGGTACGGGTCGGTGCCTTTGGTGGCGGCGATTTTCTTGCCTTTCAGATCCGTCACGCGGTTGAACGGCGAGTCTTTGCGCACGACCAGCGCGGTCCACTCGGCGCGGCTGTAGACGTACACCGATTTGATCGGGCTGCCATTGGCGCGGCTCAACACCGCCGACAGGCTGGCGGAAGAGGCAAAGTCGACGCCGCCGCTGTTGAGGTATTCCAGCGAGCGGTTGCTGCCTTGGCTCAGTACCCAGCCGACTTTGCTGTTCGGCAGCGCTTGTTCCAGCCAGCCGAAATGCTTGAGCACCAGGCTGACCGGTGAGTAGTAGGCGTAATCCAGGTTGACTTGCGCGGGGTCGGCTTCGGCGGCGAAGGCTTGCGGTTGCACACACAAGATGAGGGCGCAGGCACCCAGTAAGCGTTGGGTGAAGGGTTTCATGGAACAGCTCCGGACAAGGCGGTGAGAGAAGGCTTTTCTTATATTCAGAAAATTGAAATGACATGTTCCATCATGCTCAATCGGAATATGCAGTCTCTGTGCCATCTGTTGTCGGGGCGTATTTGCTGGGGTTCAGGTCAATTGTGTTGTGGTGTGAGAGGGCAGTGTGTTGATCCGCTGTTGCCGGGTGAACAGTACATATATATCTATATCGAATAAATAAAGAGTTATATATTCCTTTTAATAGATGATTGAATGGCGCATTTTGAGGGCCTGCGCATTCGTGCGGATTGACCCAACAGCCAAAAGGAAACCCGACATGACCATTAAAGCGATTAATGTGCGCAACCAGTTCAAGGGCGTGATCAAGGAAATTCTGCTGGGGGAAGTGGTGTCCGAAATTGACGTGCAGACTGCGTCTGGCATCGTTACCTCGGTGATCACCACCCGCTCGGTGCGGGATCTGGAATTAAAAGTGGGTAGCGAGGTGATTGCCTTTGTGAAGTCGACCGAAGTGTCCATCGCCAAGCTGTAAACCCCGATCATTTGGGGGAGCTGGCTTGCCTGTGATGGCCATAGGTATCTACGCAACTCTTTGTGTTGCTTTGAGCCTGTGAGGGGTTAGGTAGATATGAGTGCATATCCGTTGCTGCGGTAACGGCTGCTAT